>JALVSO010000055.1 GCA_027024305.1 Candidatus Parcubacteria bacterium
CTGAGTAGGTACTCATGGTGGTTTTTTTATTATCCCCAAAATGCTAAAATAATTTTATGTCATTTAGCCAAAAAGATTTTGAAAGAGAAAGTATTTTTTCCGTTGAAAAAGAAAAATTTTCTCAATCTTTTTTAAAAACTCTTTTGGAAATCCCCGACTGTCCGGAAAAGATTTTTTACAAAGGTAAGATTCTGCCCCGGGAAAATTTTAAATTCCTGGCCGTGGTCGGTTCTCGCCAAAACTCCGCCTACGGCAGAGAGGCTTTGGAAAAAATAATTTCCGAATTAAAGGGCTATCAAATAGTGATTATTTCCGGGCTGGCTCTGGGGACCGACTCCCTGGCTCACCAATTGGCTTTAAAATACAATCTGAAAACCTTGGCCGTGCCCGGCTCCGGGATTTCGGAAAAAGTTCTCTATCCCCGCTCAAATTTTTCCCTGGCCCAAAAAATTTTGGAAAATGACGGAGCCCTTTTATCCGAATTTGAGCCGGACTTTAAAGCCACCCCCTGATCCTTTCCCCAGAGAAATCGTATCATGGCCGCCCTGGCTGATATGGTTCTGGTGGTGGAGGCTCGAGAAAAATCAGGCACTCTGATTACCGCTCGTCTGGCCCTGGATTACAATAGAGAGCTGGGAGCCGTGCCGTCCTCAATTTTCTCAGACTACGGCCGAGGCTCCAATGAATTACTAAAGAAAGGAGCTTATCCGATTACCTCGGCCCGAGATATCCTGGAAATTTTAAATCTTGATTTTTCCAAAGAGCCGAAACAAAAAAAACTGGACCTTTCAGATTTTTCTTCGGAGGAAAAAATGATTTTAGAAAAATTGAAAGAGCCCCTTTCCAAAGAAGAACTTCAAGAGCTGACCGACCTGGAGATTACAAAAGTAAATACCACCCTTTCCATTTTGGAAATTAAAGGAATAATCACTGAGAAACTTGGAAAGTTTAGGATAAAATAATTAGTTCGATTCAAAAATTTAACCGAACACTTTGTTAAAATTAAAAATAATTAACAAAATAAGGTTAAAACATGAAAAGAATAAAATTAGAAGAAAGGGTTGAGATTTATCATTTGTTAAAACTTAACTATTCATTAAGAAAAATAGCTAAGAAATTAAATAGATCTGTAAGCAGCATAAGTGATGAAATAAAACTTGGCGGAGGAAAAGAAAAATACGATCCTGTTTTATCTGATAAAAGAAGTAAAAGAAAAGCCAAAAGCAGAAAGTTTGGAAAAAGAAAGATTAATAAAAATAAAGAATTAAAATATTTCATCATTTACCATATAAAAGAAAAACAATGGTCTCCGGAGCAAGTTTCTAAAATATGGAATAGAGATTATGCTAAAATGAACGATAATATGACAATCTCACACGAAACAATATATGCATATATTTATGTTTTACCCAAAGGAAGTTTAAAAAAAGAACTGCTAAAAGGATTAAGACAAGAAAGACAATACAGAAGAAAACAAAAAAGAGGAGTAAAAGCTCAAAAAAGCATTGAAAATATGCTTTCTATACAAGAAAGACCAAAGGAAGTGGAAGATAGAATAATTCCCGGACACTGAGAAGGAGACTTGATTGTTGGAAAAAGAAATCAATCTGCTTTAGGCACTTTGATAGAGAGAACCACAAGAACAACTTTACTTGTCCCCTTAAAAAGTAGAGATGCCGAGCATGTGGCAAAACAATTTGCAAAAGTGATAAACAAGTTGCCAAAAGAAATGAAGTTGACTATGACTTACGATCAAGGCAGAGAAATGGCAAAGCATGAAATAATTACAAAAATGACAGGGGTTAAAGTATATTTTGCTGACCCACGTTCTCCTTGGCAGAGAGGAACAAATGAAAACACTAATGGACTAATCAGACAGTATTTTCCAAAAGGAACAGATTTTAACAAAGTTTCTCTAAAAGAAATTAAAAGAGTTCAAGATTTGCTAAACAGTAGACCCAGAAAAAGTTTAGATTGGTTTACACCTTATGAGGTTTTTGATAAACTTGTGAGTAAGTGTTCGGTTAAAAGTTAGAAACCAAGTCTTTTTAGCTATGAGGAGGATGAAGAAATTAATAGAAATACAAATTCTTTAGAAGGTCATTTTGCTCACGTTAGGGATTATTTAAATATACATAGAGGTCTTTCAAAGAAAATGAAAATTAAATTTCTTTATATTATTTTTCATGCTTCTTCCGTTTCTCCAGATAGAGAAAAAATAGATGAAATTGTTTAATTTGGGTCCCCTTTTTTGGTATTATGCCAAGATTTAAGGATTAAGGATTAAAAGAAAAAACCCACAGAATTGCGGGCTTTTTCTTTTAATTTTTTTAATCTGCCAGAGCTAAAGTCATTTTTTCAGAATCAACATCGAAAACTTTTATCTTGAAATCGTAGCTCTCTCCCAATTTTAACTTTTCCTTTAACTCATCCAAATCTTTAAACTCTGATACATGAACGAGCCCATAGATACCCTCTTCCACGGAAACCAAGGCTCCATGATCGGAAATTTTAATAACCACCGCTTTCACAATATCATCTTTCTTATACTTTCCTTCCACCTGCTTTCAAGGGTTTTCCGTCAAAGCCTTAATGGATAGAGAAACCTTATCCTCATTAATTTCAATAACCTTAACGGTAACTTCATCTCCAATTTTATACAAGGACTTGGGGTCTCCGATAAGGGACCAAGAAATTTCCGAAATATGAATTAGACCTTCGTCACCGGCCGGCAGTTTCACAAAAATTCCGAAGTCAACCACTCCGATAACCTTAGCCTGCAAAACATCTCCAATGGAGTATCTGTCAAGCATGCTCCCGGCGCTCTTTTCTTTTTTGGGACTCTCCTTGATTGCCGTCGAATCGGTGCTACCGGAAACACTTTTCTCTGAAAAGATTAACTTTTTCTCCGCCGGATCAACGGTAATAATATTTAGATTTAATTTCTCTCCCACCAACTTTTCCAGCTCCGTTAAAATTCTGTTCTTATCACCACCATTTACTTTTGGATAATGCTCTTCGGATAACTGAGAAACCGGCAAAAATCCAACCAAACCTTGCCAGTTAATCATCAGACCTCCTCGGTTAGCTTCCTTGACGGGCAAAGAAAGAACTCTCTTTTCTTTCATGGCCTCGGCCGCCTCAATTCAAACCTCAGCCTCCTTAGCTTCTTTTAGAGAAAGTTCTATGTAACCATCTTCTCCCTCCGGGTCCAAGACCTTAGCTGTGATTTTTACTCCCGGAATAATATCCTTGATTAAATCCTTGATAATAAGATACTCCCGACCGAAAATCAGACCGGTTCCGAAAGGGGCCAAATCAACATAAAGTCTGTTCCTTTCATTGGCGATAACCGTTCCTTCAATATTCTCACCAACGGCCGGTAATTTTTTTAATTCTTTCTCATAGAGAGAATTGCTTTTATTTTCTTCTGTCATTTTAAAATTGTGTCAAAGATTAAGTTCTGTTTTTTATCCTTTTCCGCATGATTCAAAAAAACAGGGTTAGCTTAAAATTGACGGTTGATAATATAAAATGTTCAAGTATTATAACACTTTTTTGCCTTTATTTCAAAAAAATTATGCACCCTTGGCAATTACAACACAGTATATTCTAATATAAGAATGATACCCGAAATTTTCTAAAATTTCCGGTGTTTTTTCTTAATAATTTTAAAACTTTGACAGTAATTTACTCAAACCTTCTTCATCAATCTTTCTAATCTTTTCA
>JALVSO010000056.1 GCA_027024305.1 Candidatus Parcubacteria bacterium
TTTGAAAAGATTAGAAAGATTGATGAAGAAGGTTTGAGTAAATTACTGTCAAAGTTTTAAAATTATTAAGAAAAAACACCGGAAATTTTAGAAAATTTCGGGTATCATTCTTATATTAGAATATACTTACGACCCAATTGGTCGTATTTTTTAATTTTTTCCGTAGATTGATTTTATATCAGGTTTTTCATAGTTAAATAATTCTTCATCGTTGAAAAATCTTTTAACTTCTTCTTCTCCACTTTCTACCGTATCTGAAGCATGAACGAGGGTGTGCTCAATGGAAAGAGCAAAGTCGCCTCTAATTGTTCCGGCATCGGCGTCGGAACCATCGGTTGCTCCAACAATGGTTCTAATTGACTTTACAGCGTTTACTCCGGATAGGGCCATCAGAATTACCGGTGAGGCTTGCATATAATCTTTAATCTCTTGATAAAATGGTTTATCCACATGGTGAGCATAATGTTCAGCCAGTAGAACATCGGAAATTTTAATCATTTTTGTTCCAATAATCTTGAAACCCTTATTTTCAAATCTTTTTGTAATCTCTCCCACCAACCCTCTAACAATTGTGTCCGGCTTTAAAATCACCAATACCTTTTCTTCATTCATTTTTTCTCTCATTTTTTATTATTTATAATCCCGAGTATTTTAACAAATTTTTGCTATAATAAAAAGCAATGGAATACCATTTTTTATCAGAAAAAGAAAAAGAATTTTTTAGGGCTAAGAAAGTTATTTTACGAGCGGGCTTAAATGTGCCCTTGGAGGATGGGAAAATAGAAAACGATTTCAGACTAAGAGCCATTTTGCCTACTTTAAATTTTTTACTGGATGGCGGAGCTCAGCTGACGGTTATCGGTCATTTGGGCAGGGAAAAGGAAAACAATCTGGAAAGTATTTTTCTTTGGTTGAAAAAGAATTTAAAAAATAGAAAAGTCACTTTTGACCCCGGTACTTTTAGAGAAGAGAAAATAAAAAACCTTTCGGAGCATTTGAAAGAACTGACGGAAAAACTCGAAGAGGGAGAGCTTTTGCTTTTGGATAATCTGCGAGCTTCGGAGGGGGAGAAAGAAAATTCAAAGGAACTGGCTGAAAAAGTTGCTCCTCATTTTGACTTCTATATTAACGAAGCTTTCCCGGTTTCCCACCGCAAACATATGTCCATGGACGCTCTGCCGGCTCTCTTTGACTCGGAAAAAAGATTTTACGGTTTCAGGTATGAGGAGGAGTTAAAAGTTATAGAGAAAATTAAAAATCCGGAAAGTTTCAAGAAGAAAGTCTTTATTCTGGGTGGGGCTAAGATTGCCACCAAGATACCCATGATAAGAACTCTCATTGATAAATTTGATTTGATTGTTCTGGGTGGAGCCGTGGCCAATAATTTTTATCTGGAAATGGGTTATCCCATCGGCAATTCTTTCTATGATGAAGATTTTGTTTTTGAGCAGGAGGAGTTGAGTAAAATCATGTCCTCCCATAAAATTTTCTTACCTCAAAGGGTAATCACCGAAAATGGAGAAAAGAATATTTCCGAGATTTTACCGGGAGATAAAATCTTGGATATTTCTCCAAAATCTTTTGAGAGCATTGAAAAAGATTTGAGAGAAGCGGACTTTGTCTTTTTTAACGGGCCTCTGGGTTACTACGAAGGAGGCTATGAAGATGGCACAAAATATCTTTTAAATATTTTGACCAATCCCAACAACTTCTTTGTGGCCGGCGGAGGCAATACGGCTTCCATTATTTTTGAATTGAAATTGGAAAAGAATGTGGATTTTATTTCAACGGGGGGCGGGGCTTTGATTAAAGCTATTTCGGAATAGGTTATCCTATGTTAAAAAAAACTTTTTATACTTTTGTTCTGGCTTATTTTTTAGGAACTTTTATTTATTCTTTTTATCCTCTGAATATCTCTTTTCTTTTTTATTTTAGTTTTATTTTAATTATTATCTACATTGTTCTATCATCTTTCAAAAAAACTCCGCCGGGGATTTTTGTATATCTCATTATTATTTTTCTGGCCCTGTTTTTATCTTCCCTCCGTTTTTATTTTTTCAACTTATCAAATCAGGGAGATTTGGATGACCTTCTCAATCAAAGAATAGAAAGAAACGTTTGGGTTGCGGATGAGCCGGAAGAAAAATCTTATCGCACTAAGCTTTTAGTGAAAATTGAAAACAGTAATTCCGGAGCCATAATGTGAGTTTCCAATTATCCAAAATATACTTATGGTGATTTTTTAAAAATTGACGGTTATTTAACAAAAGTAAATAATTTTAAATCTAAGACGGGAAGAGATTTTGACTATATTTCTTATCTAAAAAAAGACGGAATTTTTTATGAATTAAAACCTATTAAAGTGGAATTTGTTGAATCGGGAAGGGGTAGTTTGATTAAAGAGTATCTTTTTAAAATTAAAAAAAGCTTTTTAAATCAGATTAAAAAGATTTTGCCCAAAGAAGAGGCTTCTTTTCTGGGAGGGCTTCTCTTAGGGGCCAAGGAGGATATGGGTAAAAAATTATTGGAAGATTTTCGCAGAACCGGAGTCATTCACATTGTGGTTTTGTCCGGCTTTAATTTAACCATTGTGGCTGATTTTTTTATGAAGATTTTTATGCTTCTGGGTCTGGCCGGAGCTTCTTTTTTTTCAGCCATTTCTATCATCTTTTTTGCCATAATGACCGGAGCCTCAGCCACCATAGTTAGAGCGGCCATTATGGCCCTTTTGGTTATTTTGGCTCGGGTGAGCGGTCGCACCTCCGTAACCATTAGAGCTTTGTTCCTGGCCGGCTTTATAATGCTCCTGTTTAACCCGATGTTGTTGGTCTTTGACCCATCTTTTCAGCTTTCCTTTTTGGCCACCCTGGGCCTTTTACAATTGTCACCCAAGATAGAAGGGTGGCTGACTTTTCTGCCCCGGTGAAGTATTTTGGATATACGGGGAATTTTATCGGCCACTCTCTCCACCCAGGTTTTTGTCTTTCCGCTTCTGCTTTATATGATGGGGCAAATCTCAATCATTTCACCCTTGGTTAATATTTTAATTCTGGTTTTTATTCCTTTGATTATGTTGCTGGGCTTCCTAATGGTTCTTTTTTCCTATTTTTCCCAGATTCTAGCCTCCATCCTCGGTTTTATTGTCTACCTTTTTCTTTCCGCTGACTTAAAACTGGTTCAAAGCTTTTCTTCTTTTTCCTATGCTACCCTGGATTTTTCCCTGTCTTTTCTTCAAATGCTTTTGATTTATCTTCTCTATTTTTTTCTCTACCTTTTTTGAAAAAACAACTTGCAAAAAAAGAACAGGAGTATATAATCATTTTACTATGAAAAAGAAAACAAAAGAATTTTTCCTGAAAAGGAGGTTTTTGAGGAAACCCTTGGATTTTTTGATTTTTACCCTTTTAATAATTTTTGCTACCGGAACAGCCGCTATTTCTGTTTTAGATACCAAGCTGGGTGGCTGAAAGGCTACTTCCAGTTATAAGACCATTAATGTTTGGAGCAATTGTAAAAAAGTTAGAAAAGTCGCCGGAAAAGATGTTTTTGTTCCAACAAGGACATCCACTGAGTGAAACAGATTTATTTCCAATGCCCCTTCTAATACTAATAATAATATTGATATTTCAAATTGTGTAATAGATTGTCAAGCTGAAGATGGAACTGTCGCAAATGGTTCTTCTGATTATGGGTTCTCTCATTGAGATTCGCAAACAAATAGTTGTGTATCAAAACCTTCGGATAATCTGTATTGTTATAATGGTTCATTTAGTTATGTTGATTTCAGCCCAAAACACATTTGTGCAGATGGTGATTCAAGGTGTAAATATTGAATCTATAGTACAAATTGTGGTGGTGGGGGTAGTCCAATAAACGGTTCCTGCAACAATTCTATTCGAAACGGTTGTTATTCCGGAACGGCTAATGACGGAGCGGTAGCCGATACCTCAAGTTACTACAGATGGAGATGTGATGGTCAAAACGGAGGAACTAATTCAGGAACTTGTTCTAAGCGCAAACCTATAAATGGTTCTTGTGGTTCAACTCACTATACTTGTAGCTCCGGAACAGCAAATTCTTCCGTTTATTCCGATACTACAACTCAATATCGTTGAAGATGTGATGGTCAATATGGAGGAAGTAATTCTGGAATGTGTACGGAAGCAAAGAGAATAGCTTGCTATTCAAGCGGGGTTTGTTCATCAACTCACTATGGATGTAATTCCGGGTATTCAGCGGGAAATCAAAATAACGGAACCTCTTCATATACTTGAACTTGTTCAAAGAGTGGTTGTTCCAGTCATTCTTGTTCCGAAGCAAAGGTGGTTCCGGTAAATGGTTCCTGTGGATCAAGTCACTATGATTGTTCTTCCGGAACTCCAACAAATCAGAATAATGGCACAAGCGCTTGAACCTGGACCTGCCAGGGATCAAATGGAGGGAGTGATGCCAGTTGTTCGGAAGTTAAAGCACCTCAATGTAATAATAATGCAATCTATGGATGTACAGTCGGAACGGCAATAAATAAGAATTACACCTATGAAGGGGTTGGGCCATTGTTAAACTATGATTGAAATTGCTCAAATGGTGGTCAAATATCCGAGCAGTGTCATAAATATGTTTATGGCGGTTTTGGATGCCCAAAACGAGTTGGCAATATATGATATCAGTGTCCATAGTTCTCAAGAACCGGCTTAGCCGGTTTTTTCTTTATCCACTTGTTTTAGTCTATGGTAAAATAACCAAATGTTAAAAAACTCTCTTGCTCAAAGAATCGATTGGCTGACTTTTCTTTTAGCCCTACTTTTATCCTTAATGGGCCTATCGGTTATTTACTCTTTCGGTGGTGATAATTCAGCCTTTTGGAAGCAGAGTGTCTCTCTTGCTTTGGCCACAGTAGTTTTTTTCCTGGCTTCTTCTTTGGACATCTATGCTCTGAAAAATTCCCGTTTGATTTTTTTTCTCTATCTGTTTTCGGTCGCTCTTTTGGCTTCTCTGTCGTTTTTCGGTTCGGCCTTCTCCGGAGCCCGGTCTTGATTTTCTCTGGGGCTCTTCGCTTTTCAGCCCACGGACCTGGCCAAAGTTATTTTGGTCCTCCTCTTGGCCAAATACTTCTATAAACGACATATTGAAATTACTCGTTTAAAACACCTCTTCATCTCAGCCATCTATCCGGGCATCCTTTTTCTTCTGTTGGCTTTGCAACCGGATTTGGGTTCGGCCATGATAGTTTTTTTTATCTGGCTGGGCTTCGTTTTGATTGCCGGCATCCCCAAGAAATATATTTTTTCTCTCCTGGCCTTTGGAGGAATTGCTTTTTTTCTGATGTATCATTTCTTTTTTGCCAACTATCAACGGGAGAGAATTTTAACCTTTGTGGACCCGGGGCGGGACCCCCTGGGAGCCGGCTATAATATTACCCAGGCTCATATCGCTTTGGGCTCCGGCGGTCTTTGGGGTAAGGGTATTTCCGAGGGAACCCAATCTCGTTTGGCTTTTCTGCCGGAAGCCAAAACCGATTTTATTTTTTCGGCCTATGGAGAGGAATGGGGCTTTGTCGGTATTCTGGTTCTTTTTTTGGTTTTTGTTCTTTTAATTTACCGTTTGATTTATTGAGCCGTTTTGGGCAGAACCAATTTTGAATCTCTGGTTGTGGCCGGGGTGGCCATCTACTTTTCAGTTCATTTTTTCGTCCATGTGGGTATAAATTTGGGTCTGATGCCGGTGACCGGAACCACCATGCCTTTTATGTCCTATGGTGGTTCCCATCTTTTGGTGGAATATTTTGCCCTGGGCTTGGTTAATGCCATCAGAAAAACCAACAGAAACTATCACCGCTCACAACTTTCGGAAACGGATATTATTTCTTAATGAAAATAATGTTATAATCTCTCCATGACTAATAAAGAGAAAGATAGAATTGATGAAATAAAAACCGAGCTCTATTCCAGAAAAGTCAAAGGTTTTTTTAATCGTCGAAAGGAGCTGAAAAAAAAGAAGATAAGTGAGGAGTTGCCAAAGGATTGATCCGGAGAGAGTTATATAAATAATCTTGATCCGGAATTATATAAATATGAAAAAAAAGGACCTTCTCTTTTTGTTATAATTTTTATTTTCTCCCTTGTCTTCTTTGTGGTTGCCGTATCCTTTGCTTTTTTTTATTTACTCTTTAATAAAAATTCCGTAAAAAGTGATATGGACATTTCCCTTATCGGGCCGGATACGGTGGCTTCCGGGGAAGTCCTGGAATTCTTGGTCAAGCTGGAAAATAATAGCAAATTGGATTATAGGGATATTAATTTGATTGTTGATTTTCCGGAGTCCACCGTTGATGCGGATAAGAAAAATTTCTTGAAAAAGAAAGATATGGTTATAGAAGAGCCCCTTTTGGCCGGGGGTCAAATTTCCAAAAAGTTTAGAGTTCTTCTTTCGGGGGCGGAGGGAGAAAAAAAAGATATTGAGATAAGTGTCTATTATAGGGCCGGTGATTTTTCCAACATCTTATTTTCCAAAAGAATTTACAGTCTTAAAATTGAGTCGGCCCCCGTTTCCGTGGAAATGGAATATCCGCCATCGGTTCAATCGGGCAAAGAATTTGATTTTAGAATAAATGTTCTGTCAAATAGCGGAGAAACCTTAAATGACCTGGTTATTATTTCAAAATATCCTTCCGGTTTCAAATTGCTTTCCTCTAAGCCTGAAGCCGTCTTTTCCAATGACAGTCAAAATATCTTTAAGATTGAAAGTTTGGAGCCCGGACAAAAGAAAAGTATTGAAGTGAAGGGGGTTTTGTTTGGAGAAAATAAAGAAAATAAGTTTTTCTCTTTTGAGGTTGGTGACTCGGTTCCTTTTACCAATGAAATTAGGACGGTTTTTGCCAAGAGTGAAAACGAAATAGTTATTCGGGACCCCGATTTAAATTTGAAAATCTTGGCCTCCGGAGAGGGGAACGATGATGGAGATTTGATTGTCTATGCCGGCAGTGATTTTAATCTGGCCTTATTTTTAAGCAATAATATTGATGCGGCCGTTTCCAATTTAAAGATTTTGGCTTCTTTTGAGGGAGATGATTTGTTGGATAAAAAAGAAGTTGATGTTCCAAAAGGCTTCTACAGCTCAACGGAGGGGACCATTCTTTGGGATAAAACCACCGATGAGGCCTTAAAGAGTTTGGCGGCCGGAGCCCGGGTAAGAGAGGATCTTTCTCTCAGTTTGGTTGATTTGGAACGAGTGGCCGGTTACATCAAAGATCCGCAAATGACAATAAATTTTAAAGTTAGCGGGACCGGTTTCAACAACGAAAACCCTGAAGGTTTTATTTCTGAAAAATTCAGTAAAAAAATTAAACTTGCCACCGGCGTTTTCTTAAAATCATCCGTTGTCTACGCCGGAGGACCTTTCAAAAATACCGGACCAAATGAGCCGGTTGTCGGTCAGGCCACAACCTATACGGTCGCTTGAAAGATTTGGAATAGTAGCTCAGACATATCGGATGTGGAGGTAAAAACAAAATTACCCCCCTATGTTAATTTTCTAAATAATATTTCACCAAAATCGTCCTATTTAAGTTATAACCCCGATACCAGGGAGGTTACTTGAAAATACAAGAAGATAGATGCCTTCATCGGTTACCGTACCGATCCTAAGACCGTCTACTTCCAGATAGAATTTTTGCCCACCGCTCCTCAGATTGGAAATTCGGTTCAACTTCTGGGGGAGGTCAGCTTAAAAGCGAAGGATAATTTTACCAATCTGCCAATAGTAAAAAATGTTTCCGGCGGAGCCTCGGTTTCGGTAAGTTCCTCAACCTAGGCACTCAATTTAAGGAGAGTGCTTTATTGGAGTCGGTCTTTTTAGCAGATATCTCATTTTTGTATCTCTGAACTACATCTGCCCCCCCTCCAGGAAGCCCGTTGCTCTTTGTCGGCTCGTACCTCCCACTTGCCTGTAAAAGAAAATCCGCAGACAAGCTGCGGTTTCCGAGCACTCTTGAGTTGCTTGGTGGAGATGGGGAGCTGCGAGCCCCCGTCCAATAAAAAATTTCCAGAGCTTCTACATTGTTAGTCCCTTTATAATCTCGTTCGGAAAAGTCCTAAAGGAACAAATACTTTCCCAAACCAGTCCAAAATTTTCGGAAAAAAGTCGGACTCCTTTTTTCCTATTTCGGATGATTTCATCGGAAAAACTTTTCTCACCGAAAAATTGAAAAGTCTTCCGCCGACATTCCGGGAGCTCTCAAGGAGCTGCAACCGATTAAGCCATTGCGAACGCCGGTGCGAATGGACTAGCCACCGCTTTTAGTTTAGATTTTGCATCTATTTTTGTGACCCTTTGACTGTTTGGTCAAACAGCAATGCCACTCTGAAAATATTTTTATTGTCAAATCAAATGCATCCCCATGGATTGCATATATTATACACTTTTGCTTGTTAAAGTCAAGGTTTTGGAAAAAGTTTCGGCTTTTATGTTAAAATTGTCCCATGAAAAAAGAATTAATGGTCTTGGTGGTAAATACCGGTTCCACGGCGGTTAAATATAAGTTGTTTAATTTCAAAGGTGGGGAAATTTTAGCGGAAAGTTTTAAAATCAAAGACAGACGGGAAGAAAAAAAAGAGGATAAATTTTTAACAAAAATTAAGACTCTGGTCCGAGGGCATGATTTCCGAGTGGCTTTTAGGATAGTTCATGGTGGTGATATCAGAGGAGAAAGAATTTTAAATCAAGATTTGATTAGACGAATTAAGAAATTCACTCTTTTTGCCCCCATTCACAACAAATTCGCTTTGAAAAAAATTGCTAAGCTTAAAAGGAATTTTCCAAAGCATTTTGAAGAAGATAGGTTTTTGGCTTTTTTTGATACGGAATTTCATCAGACCATGCCGGAGGACTTTTATACTTACCCCATAGATTTGGAGTTTAGGAAAAAATACGGTATCAGAAAATATGGTTTTCATGGTCTGGCCGTGGAATCGGTTATGGAGAAAGTTAAGGATGGTTTTGAAAAGCGAGGTAAAAAAATGCCGGAGAAGATTATCTTTGCTCACCTAGGCGGGGGGTCTTCTTTGACGGCGGTGAAAGGTGGAAAGTCCGTAGCCAATACCATGGGGCTGACTCCCATTTCCGGCTTAATGATGATTACTCGAGCCGGGGATGTGGATTCGGACTTGGATAAAATTTTGGCCATAAAAATGGAGAAGCCCTTAAATTTTGTTTCCGAACTGTTGTCCAACAAGTCCGGTTTTCTGGGGTTGACCGGTTCCGATGATACCAGGGAAATTATTCAGAAGGCCAAGGAGGAGACGGAAAAGGAGGAGGGAAAATTTTTAAAAGAAAAATTGGCTTTTGATATCTATTTGAAACAATTGACCGAAAAAATTTCCGGCTACGCCGGCCTTTTGGGCGGGTTGGACCTATTGGTTTTTTCCGGGGGGATTGGAGAAGGGAATTCCTATTTAAGGAAAAGAGTTTTGGAAAATCTTCATTTTCTGGGATTGAAAAAAGAAAATCTTTTGGCTGTTCAATCGGAAGAAGAAAAGTTGATTTTTGAAAAAGTTAAAGAGGAAAAAGCGAAAAAAGAAATTGATTGTTAAAGAATAAACTATTATACATATTACTAATTTTTTATTTTTTTAAATATCACACAATTGCGTATATACGCAATCGTGTGATATTATTGTTTCATGATTAAAAAGAAGAAAAATTTTTTGGGGGAAGAGGAGTATTCAATTTTAAATGAAATATTCTCCGAGGCCGGTATAGTCTTGGCAAGTTTTTTGTTGTCGGGAAGGTCTACAAAAAGAATGTATCAACTCAGAGGAGAGATGAGAAGGAGAAAGAACTTTTCAAGAAGGAGAGCTTTGGAAAATCTAAAAAAGCAAGGTTATGTCAAAATAGAGAAGGAAAGGATTCTTTTGACTAAAATGGGCGAACAGATATACAGACAAAACAAAATCATAAAATCATTGAAAAGTGATAGTAAAAAATGAGATGGGAAGTGGAGAATGATAAGCTTTGACATACCAACAGAGTTAAATGAAATCAGAGACTTACTAAGAAGGGTATTATTGAGGGCCAGTTTTCTACAGATTCAGAAGTCTGTCTATATTTATCCACATAGTGTGGAAGAACTTCTGACTTTTTTGCAGAAACACAAAGAATTCAAGAAGTATATTATTTATTCCGAAATATCTTTTTCCACCAGCGACAGAGAGTGATTAAAAAAGTTTAAAAAGATTATAAAATAAATATAAGAAATATAGGGTGTTTGCGATATGTCACACAATTGCGTATATACGCAATTGTGTGACATTGGCTGGATGTTTTTATTTGTTCGGATAAATATAGAAATAGGTGCAGGCAAGTAGAACGAGTTTAGTGAGGAAAACAAAAATAAATTTGCAGCTGTTTAATTATTGAGTTATCATTGTCACAATGAAATTAGAGAAAAATAAAAACCTGCGGGACTATAATTTTTACCGTATTGATGCCGAGGCGGAGTTTTTTACGGAGTTAAAAAAGAAAAAAGATTTTTTGGAGCTTTTTGTTTTGATTAAAGAAAAAAAGATTAAAAAATATTTTATTTTAGGTAAGGGGGCTAACACTATCTTTGTTTCCCCGAAATATAGAGGCTTGGTGGTTAGAATTTCCAACTCTTTTTTAAAATGGGAAAATAATTTTAAGGTGGAGGTGGGAGCCGGTAAAGATTGGGATGGATTTTTGGGGATTTTGCAAAAGAAGGGAGAAGAAGAGAAAAAAAATAATTTTTTTGAAATTCAGTCTCTTTCAGCCATCCCCGGATCGGTGGGAGCTGCCGCTGTTGGTAATATCGGAGGCTTCGGAACCGAGGTTAAGAAATATAT
>JALVSO010000057.1 GCA_027024305.1 Candidatus Parcubacteria bacterium
CCATACCTATGTATATTTTTTTGAATTATTATTAGACATAAACATTTTCCTTAATGCTTGATAATGGCAAGCGAAAAAATTTTCACTTGGTTAAGGTATAGCAGGTGGGGTTTATGTCGTTAACATAGAAAGATATACGAGATGAATACTTGTCATTATTGTTATGAAAGCTTCTCGCTTTTTTTCTTCGTCTTCTTAAAAATTTTCACAAACTGATCATTCCTGTCATATTCGTTTTTAAATAACCCAAAGGAGGCCGCCCCCGGACTAAGCAAAATAATATCTCCCTTTTTGGTTAAACCAAGAGCTTTTTTAACAGCCTTCTTCATATTTCCAACCTCTTCAAAAGAAAAGCTCTTAAAATATTTTTTAATCTTATCGGTAGCTGTTCCGGAAAAAAGAAAGGCTTCCTCTGTTTCTTTTTCAATGGTCCGAGCAAATTTTTTATAATCAAAATTTTTATCAACACCTCCTCCGATTAAATAAATTTTGCTTTTTGGAAAAGCCTTTCTCAAGCTTTTAATGGTTAAAATGCTTGAGTCGGGCGTAGTAGAATTATTATCATTCCAAAAAGCCACCCCTTGAATCTTTCCCAAAAATTCCATTCGCCCCTCCACCGCTGAAAAATTTTCAACAACCTTTCTCTGAACTTTTTTAGGCACTTTCAAAATATCCGCCAAAGCTAAAACCTGGGCGATATTTTTTTTATTATGCTCTCCCAAAAGAGAATATTTTCACTTCGGCAATTTTGATGGACGAGCAATTATTTTTTTGCCGTCGTGCTTTCCGGAAAAATATTTCCTAACCGCTCCGGACGACTGATTGGTTAAAATTAAATAATCACCTCTTTTTTGAAAAGCGAAAATATTGGCCTTATCCATAAAATATTTTTTCATGGAATGATAATAATTTTGGTGATCTCGAAAAAAATTGGTAAAAATAGAATAGGAAGGAGAAATTTTTAAATCACCAAAACCCTGTAAAAGCCAGGAATCCAACTCGCCCAAAAGAATATCCCCCTCTTTGATTTTTTCCAAAATCGGCAAATTGCTTGACCCGCGAACATTACCACAGACAAAAACCCTTTCCCCGTTTTCTTTTAAAAGTTTTTCAATGAGGGCGGTTACCGTAGATTTTCCTTTGGTTCCGGTCACTCCAATTCTCTTGACCTTATCGGCAAACTCTCTCTCAACAATTCAATAGAGAAAAGCCACGGACTTGGTTACAATTTTTGAATTTTTTTTGGCATAAATAACAAAAGGGTTATTCAAAGGAGCTCCGTTGGGGTAAAAAACCAAGTCACGATTTTTATAATGTTCTTTCTTTTGTTTTTCACCTAAAAATAATTGCAACCGGGAACCGTTTTTTTGATATTTTTTAGCTATTTTTTTAATCTCTTTGATCTGTCGTGGAAAGGTTTTCTCATCCCGTGAGTCGGTAATGATTAAATCGGCTCCATATTTTAAAAGGAATTCAGCCTCCTTCAAGGCTCGCCCAAAACCTCCCAGGCCCATCTGGGTTACTTTCTTTCCTTGAAAATATTTTTCAATCTCAGACTTTTTCATTATTTCAGAATTTCAAAAAGCTTCTCCTGAGAAATCATTTCAACACTATCCTCACTTCTCTTTTTAAGCTCCACGGAATTACTTTCCAAAGTTTTCGGAGAAATAACCACCCGGTAAGGCATTCCCATTAAATCGGCATCGGCGAATTTTTCCCCCGGTCTTTTATCCCTATCGTCTCAAAAAACCTCTATTCCCTTTTCTTTTAATTCTTCATAGAGTTTTTCGGCCTCTTCCTCAACTCCGATATTGATTAAATGAACTTTAAAAGGGGCAATGCTTTCCGGCCAAACAATTCCCTTTTCATCGGCAAAGACTTCCACCACCGTTCCCATCAATCGCGAAATCCCAATTCCATAGGAGCCCATAAAAACCAATTGCTCTTTTCCCTCTTTATCTTTATAGATTAATTGAGCCGGTTCTGAAAATTTTGTTCCCAAAGTAAAAATATTTCCCGTCTCAATGGCTTTCTTTTCTATCAGTTTATTTTTATCCAGACCAAGCTCCTCTAAAATCTCATCACTATAAACTTCTCTATTAACGGCAATCTTTTTTTCTTCATCTAAATAGATTAAATCTTCTCCCGCCTCTGAAAGAGTTTGAAATTCATGGGAAAATTTTGAAAAGGTCCCCCCGGAAGCGAAAGTCAAATAGGTTAAATCCCCAAGACCAACTCTTTGAAAAATTTTTTGATAAGCCTCTTTTGCCTTTTCATAAAAAATATTATGTTCTTCTTTGTTCTTGGAAAAAGAATAGAGAGCCTTTCAAAAAAATTCTCTCCCCCTCATAATTCCGGACTTTGAACGAGTTTCATTACGAAACATATCCCTGATATCATAGGGATAGGCCGGTAAATCTCTGTGAGATTCAATATAGTCTTTCATTAATTCAGTAAAAGCCTCTTCATGGGTAAAAGCCAGTCCCAGATCAGTTCCATTTTTCAGTTGAGTTTTAAATCAATTATCCACCAAAGCATCATCTCAACGATTGGTCTTTTCCCAGGTTTCTTTTTTTTGCAGAGCAGTGCTTTTCATTTTTACTCCGCCAATGCTGTTCATCTCTTCTTCAATAATTTTAGAAATTTTCTCAATGACTCTCAAGCCCAAGGGCAAAAAAGAATAAACCCCGGCCATTTCTTTGTGAATAAAAGCGGCCCGAATTAGAAGTTGAGCATTCTTACTAACCTCATCCTTTGGAGCAAACTTTTGTGTTTTACTAAATAAATTACTTTGTTTCATAAAGATTATTCTATCATTTTTTAAAAGAAAAAGAAAAAAAGCAAGTCAAATTTTTTAAATATTTTTTAAATACAAAATCTTTTTTAAAACACTATGATATATCATTATATCATAGTGTTTCATCTAGATTTCAACGTAACTCTTTCAACACATCCAATTTTCAACACATCCGATGTGTAGGATTTTCAAAAAAGGCTGACACGGCTATATTAAAAAGAAAAAAACCGGAATCTTGCAATTCCGGTTTAATAATTGAAACAGCTAGAACTTTCCTAGCCATTATCTTGGCTGAAAGCTCCTTTGAGGAAATCCAAATCCTCTCTATCTTCGATTCCGGCTTCAGCAAGTTTTTGTAAAAATTCATCAACGGCTGGTTCCGGAAGGTACCTGGAAAGATACCAAACCACTATTATGAGACTCCCCCTATCGAAATCATCGCTCTGAATAGACTTCAAAAGTTCATCAGAGGAAAAATTCTCCGGGGAAATCCTCATAGAGAGAAGTAAAAAATCATGACGCCTTAGATACTTCTCGTGTAAACTAAGGTCATCCAGACTCACACTGCCTCCCAATTCCATATATGTTTCCAGGAATGACATCCTATTCCGGGGGCTTATATCGCCAGACCTTTTTCCCAAGGCATGCTCAGCCATAGCCTCTTTGAAAAAAAACTGGATTCTTGGTTCTGCTTTTTTATAAAACTCCCGGACTGTCTCGCCGAATCTGCGCCAAAAAACGCTTTTTCCGAAAAGCAATTCTGGGTCAATGGCCACTGCCACCAGAAAATCATCATAGAGTTCTTTCACATCAATAAAAGCCTCAAACAATTCCTTAAATGTGAGACCTGTTCTTTGGTCACAATACTCATTCGGGGTACCACTATTATTCAAGAGATACTTAATTTCTCTCGCCAACAGCTGTGCCGGATAATATTTACAGCCATAATAATAGATACTCATCGTCTTATCTCTCTATTCTTTGATTAAAAGATATTCCAGGTTTAATTATACATTAACACATAGTTTTAGCAAGAAAAAACCTGGTAACATTACTCAGGCTTTTTATATTTATAGGTTTTCACTTTAGCCTCCCTTAAAATTTTATCTCCAATTTTGTATCCTTTTTGGACTACTTGAGCAACCTTTCCATCTTTTGCTTCTTCCTCTGTTTCCATATTTTCCAAAGAGAGATACTTTTTCTCGTCAAAATCCTCTCCCTCCTCTCCATATTGATCCACACCGTTATCCAAAAGAACCTGTTTAAATTGATTATAGATATATTCCACTCCCGTTCTTCAAGCCTTATCAACTTTTTCCCAGGCCTCTTTATTGGAAAAGGCCGCTTCAAAATTATCCAGAATTGGCACTAAATCCATAATCAAAGCCTCCTTGCCTAAAGCCGTAAAAAGCTTCTTTTCTTCTCCGTGTCTCTTTTTCAAATTGGCCATCTCCGCCCTTTCTCTCTGCCAACCCTCCAAGTATTCTCTTTTCTCCTCCTCCAACTTTTTTATTTTTTCTTTTAGTTTTTTTTCCGTTTTAGTCTTTGTAAAAGAAGACCCACCATCAACTTCTTCCTCAAAAATCACGTCTTCAATTTCATTCTTTTTCTTTTTCTCTTCTTTTTTCTTTGTCATATTTTTTAAATTTCCATACTATTATATCAAAAAAACCTAAGATAAAAAAAACCCGGGATTGATTTTTAAATTCAATAACCGAGTTTTTTTAGTTTCCTATCAAGCAAAATGGGCAAAAGCTTTATTGGCCTCGGCCATCTTGTGGGTATCTTCTTTCTTCTTAACTGCCGGACCTTCTCCCTGAGCAGACTCTATTAACAAGTTAGCCAGCTTTTCAGCCATGGGTTTTCCTTTTCCATCTCTGGCGAAATTAATTATTCACCTCATGGAGAGAGCCAGTTGCCTATCGGCTGAAACGGGAATGGGGACCTGATAATTGGCTCCTCCAACTCTTCTGGATTTAACTTCCATTTCCGGCCCTACATTTTTCAAGGCTGTTTCAAATACCTCCAAAGGATTTTTCTCACCCCTATCTTTAATAATATCCAGGGCATCGTAAACTATTTTTAAAGCCACGGACTTCTTACCATCCAGCATTATGTAATTTACAAATTTTGACAATTTTTTTGAGTTATATTTCAGATCGGGTTTTATTCTATCTATTTTTTTATGTGGTCTTCTCATCTTTCTTTTTGATTAAAATTAGTAAATTATTGCTTTTTTGGTTTCTTGGCACCATACTTGGATCTACCCTGCATTCTGCCTTCCACCGGTGTAGCGTCAAGCTTACCTCGGACGATGGTATATCTAACTCCAATATCCTTAACTTTTCCACCTCTAACCAAAACCACGGAGTGCTCCTGCAATGAATGCTTTTCCCCCGGAATATAGGCTGTAACTTCCACACCGTTGGTTAATTTTACCCTAGCGATTTTCCTGACAGCTGAGTTAGGTTTTTTCGGATTAGTTGTTGTAACCTTGGTGCAAACTCCTCTCTTAAAAGGAGAAAAGTACTTTGTTGGCTTATTTTTTAGAGAATTAAATCCATACCTTAAAACAACAGCCTTGGGCTTTTTTGTTTGTTTTTTTCTTTTTTTTCTTACCAATTGATTGATTGTTGACATTTTTATTTTAAATTAAAGTTTTCGCTTTCAGCTAAAAACGAAAAAATTATTGATACATTGTAAACCTTTATCTGCGATTTTGATACAATTGGCGCTATTATAAACTATTTTCCTGAAAAAACAAGCTCGGTTTTTAATAAAAAAACCGCTTCTGAACCGAACTTTTAGATATAAATAGACCCCCCCTCCCAAAGTCACTTTGAGTTTTTTTCTATTCAAGAGGCTCCCTGTAGGGGTCCAGACCGTCACTTTTTACAATCTCTGTCTTGTTTTCTTTTAAAACATCGCTTAGTGTTTTTTCCTTATTCCCTCCCGCAAAACGACTGGCGTGTTCTTTCATATCGGATATCAAAGCTTCCCCTTCGGAATCATTATCCGCTTTTTTAATCTTGACCCCTTCATAATCATCGAAATTGCTCTGTTTTTTTCTCTTAACCTCCTCTCTGATTTTACTGAAAATTATCTCATCTATTTTTCTGGCGACTTCTCTTGATTTTTCGGGGCTCAAACCGACCTCTTTCTCCAAAAGCTCTATAAATTTTGACAGAGGAATTAAATTCAAAGTAATATAGCCAATTAACCGAATAATGGCATCAACCCTGTCAACTCTTATTTTTAAGTTCTTTCCTATCAGAGTCATATCCTCGGTTACTCAAGTGTCCAACAAAATTTCTTGAATCGCCGGGTCAGCCTTGGAAAAAGCCTCTTTAATTTTTTCTTCTGTGAATTCAATCATATTTTTTTTATTATCAAACCAACCAATAACTGTCTAACTCACTATTGGCCTCTATTCTAAAGTAATATTTCTTTCCCTTCTGAATATTACAATCTCACTTGTCATTATTATAGGAATAGTGGATTTGCATACCTTCCGCTCTGGTCTCTTCTGCAGAACAAATGGGAGTGCCCTTTTTATCAGCTCTGGGAGTAATGGAAATTACTACTGGAGTTTTTAAGGGCTTGGTGTTACCGCTTCCATTCAAATATCTTAAACCAATTAAACCACCATTGTATTGGGAGCCGGTGGTATCCAAAGTTCAAACATTAGCCTTGTTTTTAATCATTCTAACATCTCTCTTTTCATGGTTGATATTATAGAGATCAATCTTTCCCATACAAATGACATTGCTGCCTGACTTACAATCAGCCGATGGGGAAGTTTGCCCACCCCTGGAACTTCCATCTCCATAGGTATTGATGTCAAAACTACTGTCACCCGAAGAGTAGACCCTTAAGAAATATGTCTTTTCTTCATCAACCGGACAGAAAATCCCTGAAAATCCACTGGTAAAGCCAAATATTGTTGACTTCCCAGAATTGGCCGACGCTTGACATTTACTCTCTGAAGTATTAACTTCGTAATCTTCACCCAAAGAAAATCTAATCTTAGCTACCCCCTTATTGCTCAACTTGAATTTACCCGACGGGACCGAACGGTTTTCCGGAGTTACTCTGTAAACCAAAACTTTATTTCGGTCAATCTTAACATCTTCCACTAATCCCTTCATGGCCATATCCAAATCCCCCATACATCTAATGGTCTCCGAATCCCGGCATTTTGGCTTGCCCTCATCATCGGTACCGGGATCATAATCCTGATCGTCATCTTTTTGCCCCAAATCCCTAATATCATCAAGAGGGTCGTAGGGGTCAATAATGTCTATATCACCCGTTGATATCAAATCGAGAGGATTTTCGATAGAATAGGTAATCTTGGAATTATCCGGCGGTGTATCCGTAATATTAAAACCTAAACAATACTTCCTCATTTCTCCAACACCGCCCTTCTTTATGGGCTTTCCTCTCTTGTTATAGCCTTTTATTTTTCCGTTTATCATTTCGTCAAAAATTCTTTCGGTATACTGCTTTTCTCGAACTTGCCTATCCAAATCAGCCCCTTCAATGCCGGCTTCATTGACAATTCTTGATAGTTCCAAAAAGCTTTTGGCTTCTCTAATTAAATCACTGACAGCCTCAGCCTTTTTTTTATTGGCTTTCATTCTGGCTATCTCCTTATCAATCATTGCCAACTCCTTGTCAAACCGGTCTCCCCGTGATTTTAAATTACTTAAGAAATTATCCACCGTCACATCGGTTAGTTCAACATACTCCGAAAGAAAACTTTGCCCGGCAGAGCTATAAAATACTGCTCCGGCATCCATTTCATCTCTCTTATCATTTCAACAAGCCAGAGCTCCATCATAGACGGCCCGAGCATTCAAAACCGTTCTTTTCCTAGAGTTCAAGATTTTAATAGCCACATCATAGGCCGCCGTGTCAAAATTCTTTAAAAAGTTCTTTTTATATCCATCCAAGGAAGGATCCCTATCATTACCATAGCCTCCGTCATCATCATTAAAGCCTCTTACCCCACTATCGGAGGTTAGTCTCTTAATTAATTGTCCTATTAGGGCGGCAATAATTTCGTCAAACTCATCGGCGGTAATCAGACCGCCAATCTCGGTCCCCAGAGCTTTTTTAAGCTGGTCAGATAAAACAACTCCAGGCGTTACAATGGGACAATGAATTTCAGCAAACTCGGAGCCATCATATTGAGTATCAGCCTCCTCCTCAAAGCCACTCTCCTTAGCTCTTTCTGCTCAAAACTTCTTCCACACATCGTCACACTTCCTAAAAGATAAAAAACCTTCATTTCTTATTAAATCCTCCGCAAAGTTCTTTTTTCTTTTATCAATCTCCTCTTCAGCAGCCCTTTTTAAGGCAAAATAAACTCCAAAGGGGGTATTATTGGAGGGGTCACTGGTTATGGCAAAAAACTTCTTCATGGAATAAAAGTCCTTGACGTCTTTGACCGCATCTTTAATATTTTCCTCTATCTTATCTATGGTACATTTTGGAGTATATCCCAATCCCTTTTCTTTTGTAAAGAATTTAACTTGCAAAACAAATTTAATCGGCATCTCAAACCCTTCACAAAGACCCTGCAAATTATTACTATAAATAATCTCGTCTAAAACCTGACCGGTGATATCCTTACCTATTTTGGAAAGACTTTTACCAAAAGACGGCTTTCCCTCAAAACCATTGTTAATTCATTCCACGGTGGCATCCACCAAGGCGTGAACCAGGGCTCTTTTAATTCCGTTGGCTATGCCATCCAAAGTACAATCTTTTAGGGTTTTGGCCGTATTAACGGTAGTATTCCCCGGGTCAGTTACCGGCACCAACAACCCGGCCACGGAAGCAATACCACTAACTATTCCACCGGCCGGAGCACCGGCTCCAAAACAAGCGGCAATACTTCCGGCTACATCACCGGCCACATCACCACCCTCATTGCCGGCAGCCATAACCAAAGACATGGGAGAAAAAAGCATGGACAGGGAAATAATCATTATTAAAAGATAACGATTAAAGTAAAGTGTTTTTTTAAAAAAAGCTAAAATTGGATTCATAGTTTAAATTATATATTTTTTTCGGAAAAATACAAAGCCAGATTCTTGGTGGAAAAATCCAGCTCTTCAACCAAGGAAATATAATGTTGAAAAGCCCCCATAGCTGAAACCGGATCGTCTTTAACGGCAGCCATCAATTCAAAAGCATGATTATATTTATAACCGGCGTTAAGATAACTTAAATATATCAAGACTATGGAATTATTAATTTTATTCTTTAACAATTCATCAATAAAAGCTTGAAATGTTTTTGTGTTGTCTTCCAACTCTTTCAGATATTTTTCATCACCGCTATCCATATACATGGCGAAAAGATAGTAGTCATCCCTCCGCTTCGCAATTCCATATTTCTCCACCGCCCTCCTGATATCCTCTTTGATTTTTCTGTCACTATAGCTTCGTACAATATTTAAATCTTTCTTGCTGTATTTATTTTCAAAAACCAAATTATTCTCTCGCAAGAGCTCTTCTATTATTTGATTCTCAGCATCGGGATTGTTGATTAAATTGGTTTCTTTTAGGCCAACCACTTTCACAAAAAAATCTCTAGCCAAAATATCGGTTTTTGTTAAATTGGGATCATTTCTATAATTATATTCATCTTTATTTTCCAAAGCTCCGGATTTCTTGTGTTCACTTTTTTTATTCAGGGGGTCCAGAGGATCTGTCCCGTTTCTAACCTCCAATCCGTCAAAAATGCCGTCGCCATCCGTATCCGAATTATTTGGATCGGTCCCCTGCAACCTTTCCTCCCAATCCCTTAAACCGTCTTTGTCGCTGTCTTTGTATTTCACTTCCTCCTCTATGGTGTTTAATAAATCTTTCTTAGCCAATTCAGATTGTGACGGAGAGGCTACATAATAATCTCTTAAAAAGAGAAAAAGGATTAAAGCGAAAACCGGGACAATCACAAAAGCCGTTGTTTTCTTACCGGGCAAAAAACTTTCTGCTTTCATGTTCTCATCTTACCAAAATTACAAGGAATAGACAAATATTTTTCCAGGTTCGTTATCTGAAAAATTTATTTCTTTAAGGTTTAAAAATTCATTGATATTTTTTCTGGCCAAGATATTCTTTCTAATGGCAAAATGATATTCTTCTATCAAATCCATTCCGTTGGTTCGCCTGTTACCCCTCTCAACGGCCCCCAAAATCTTATCAATGGCCAGAGCGGTGTCAGTATAGGAATCGGCCAAGTCATAGACCAGACTTTTTAAGTCATAGTCTTCTATATTTATTTTTTTAATCTCTTCGGCTATTTTCTTAAACGAAGATGATAAATTTTTCACTTTTGCTTTTTCGTTGGAAGTCAAAGGCTCATAGTCTTTTATATTCAGAAGGTTCTTATCGGGCAAATCTTCCAAAAATTTATCGTCTTTTTTGGTCACCTCCTCAAACTTTTTTTTATTATCCGGTACGAAGAAAAGGGTCATATTCAGAAAGACTTCAACCTTATCGGGAAAATAATAAGTATTGTTCAGGATTATCCCGCCCGCCTCATTTAAAACCCTCACGATTTCTCCTTTGCTGTTATTATATTCTTTTTTCAATCTTAATTCTCCGGCTTTTAAATTATCTCTTTGTGAAATTATAGCCAGTAGCTCCTTTTTTCTTTGTTCCCTCTTATAAATATCATCAAAGAGTCTTTTCTGATCACTTAAATTCAAAATATTTTTTTTATCCAAAATTAGGCTTTCAATATCATCTTTTTTACCTTGACCGTAAACCAAAGGGCTTCTGCCCAATCTAACCTCATCTCCATCATCAATTCCATCTCCATCCGTATCGGCAACCTCCGGGTCGGTTTTGTATAAAATTTCTTCCCAATTTCTTAAACCGTCGTTGTCGCTGTCGATATCATTCATTTCATAACTTTCCTTTTGTTTATTTTGAGAATCTATAATTTTTTCCACTTTTTCAAAATCCCCGGTAATGGCAAAATTCCTGTAAACAAGATAAACCAAAATGACTATAATAATTG
>JALVSO010000058.1 GCA_027024305.1 Candidatus Parcubacteria bacterium
GCCTACGCCTCAAAAAACATTTTGCTTTCCATGATTATTAAAAAGCAGACTGTAACGGTCTGTCTGATTTTACATTGGCCGGTATTCGCCCGGGAGATTCAGACAATTCCCGCCTACGCCTCAAAAATTTTAAAATTAAAAGAAGAGGCTCAACTGCAGTCACAATCACACACCAACGGAGGTTTTCTTTATATCTTTGTGTTAAAATATGACTATGAAAAAAATAAGCAACAAAGAAAAAAGTACTCGGCAAAAAAGAGTTTCCGAATTGATTAGGGAAATAGCCGGAAATTTAATTTCCCGGGAAAGCAACCGCACCAGCTTAATTACCATCACTAATATTGATATTTCTCCGGATCTGAAACAATGTACCATTTTTGTTTCAATTTTTCCGGAAAGTGCACAAAAATCGGCCATCAATTTTTTAAAGAGAAAGAGAAAAGAATTAAAAGAAAAAGTTAAACACAATTCAAACTTGAGGAATATTCCCTTCTTTGATTTTGAGATAGACCGGGGGGAACAGAATCGTCAAAAAATAGAAGAGATTTCTCTAAAAAGAAAAAAGTCCGCTTAATTTTCGGACTTTTTCTTATCTAGTTATAACTTTTGTAAATCATTGAACCATTAATCAACATAATTACCAAAAGCACAATTAAGAATAAAAGAATATAGAATATTATCTTTTTTATTCTTTTCGCCTTTTTTTCTTTTTTTTCATCCATATTACTTCTTATTATTTTAAAAACAGATTTTAATTTTAGGAATTATCATCACCGTTCTGTTCCGATTGCTCCGTGGCACCATCGGCCTGGTCGTTTCCGTCCCCCATGTCACTTTGGTTGTTAGGATCACCGTTTTGATTGTTTGGAAGACTGGAGTCGGAAGAGTCATCACTCTCTTCGTTGACCCCTCCGGATTCATTGTTTTCGTCTTGGCCAACAGAGGGTTGGTTCGCAGAAGAATCTTCATTCCCGAGCGTGGCATCTGCACCGTTGGGGGTTTGACCATTGGAGGTATCATTTACATTACCATTGCCATCATCGTTATCACTGCCGGCATCCGCTTCTTCTTCTTCAGTGGAATTATCGTCTTCAGTGACGCCACCGTCGTCACTTCCGGGATTTTGAGAATTGTCATTTTCACCCCCCCCCACTTCATTGGAGGAAATGTCTCCGCCTTCACCATTATCACCTTCATCGTCGGAATCACCGGTACCAAGGTTATTCTCGTTATCGGTTGTCCCACCTTCTTCACCATCGACATTGGAAGAGTCTCCGTCTTCGCCCGTTTCCTCGCCGCCATTACCGGAACCGCCAGTGGATTCAGAATTTGAATCGGGACTTTCATCATCACTCTCTTGACCATTGTCATCCGCTCCATCATTATTATTGTTAAAGCCGCCGCCGGTGCTTGCAGTGGAACGCCCCTCCAATGCTCTAATCCTATTTTCCAATTCTCTGTTTTTATTCTTCAATTCTTCAATATCCCTGTCCTTCTGATCTTTTCAACTAAGAAGGTTATCAATCTTTTTGTTCAGCTCTTGAACTCCGGAAATCAAAAATGGAATGAATTTTTCATAGGTAATTGATCATAAATCTTCTGAATCATTTTCTGGTCTATAAACAACTGTCTTAAACTCAGGGATTTTATATACTTCTTGGGCAATTAAACCATAAGTATAATCTCCATTACCTGTTAATTCTAACTTACCATTTTCAAACTTAGATCCATATTGAATATATGATTTTGGTTTTAATTGTTTTAATAGTTCTAAAGCACTTTCTCCATTGATAATTTCTTGGTTTTTCTTTATTCTACTATCCGAGTAAGTAATCCAAGTATGAGCACGAGCGCGTCCAATATCATTATTTGCATTATTAGGAAGTTCAAGTGCATAAGTTGGATTTGTAGTATGAATACCCACTCTACCATTTCCGGTAATTCTAACCCTTTCTGCATTATTATTTGTAGTAAAACTTATATAACCTCCGGTTCCGGAAACACCCCTATGGAAACGAATGGCTGCATTTCTGTTGCCACCATAATTTAAACCAAAGCCGCCAATAACCGCACCGGTATTATTACTTCCCTTATCCTGGAAAGCATTAATGAAGAAATTAGCATCGTTACCACGGCCAAAGATTGAAGATACACCGGTTCCGGAACGACTAACCTCAAGTTTTGCTCCCGGTTTTGATGTTCCTATTCCTACATTACCACCAATTGGATTTATGGCTAAATTTTCATCATTTGGTACTCTTAGCATTCCGGTCGTTGCTGTAGTGCCGTTAGCCATATAACCTAGAATAATACCTCTTTTATTGGCCCCCGACTCACGATCCACAAATTCAGCCACATTATGTGTTTGGTAATTTCCAGCCGAACCAGCATAATCACCGTCCCCAACTACCGTTATCTTCATATTTGGATTTACTGTACCTACACCTAAATTACCACTTGAAGAAACTATTGTCAGCCATGGAGATATACCTAAATCTAGATTTGGCCCAATAGCAAAATTAGCAGCCGGACTTAGGCCAGCATACACTGAACCTATATCATTACTATATTGAATATTGCTATTAAAGGGTCCGTTTCTTTCTATTTTTACAAGATTTGCGTTTGAACCATAAACATGAAATCTAGCAACCGGGTTCGCTAATCCAATTCCAACATTACCGCTATTTCCGCTTACAAAAATTTTATCTGTATCAAAAGTTAAATTATTACCATTAAAAATTATATTCCTATTACCAGCCAGAGTTCCATTGGCGCTGTAAATATTCTCTTCTTCATTATCGCTTGGAACCCAGTTACTTCCGTCCCAGGAAAGAACTTGGCCGTTGCTTGGACTGCTGGTGGAGGTGTCCACATCGGCCAAATTATCTATGGCGTAGTCATTACCGGCAATTTTTAATTTTGAACCGGTTGATATATTAATATCTCCATTGATATCCAACCTGTAACCGGGTGAGCTTGTTCCTATTCCTACATTACCACCCTTATTAATGACCAATCTATCGGTATTTTGTTCTTTCACCCTCAAAACCTTGTCGTTAGATCCACCGGTAACAGAACCCACCAGCTCAATACTGTGAAATCCTTTCATAATCATATTGCCTCCGTAGGTGGTTTCCAATTGATTATATGGGTCGGCAAATCTAAAAATACCTTTCTTGCCGGGAGCAAAACCGGTAATTCCTATGATTCTTTGATTGTCTGAGCCGAAGTCAGCGTAGATATCACCACGAACATCCAATTTCGCATTAGGACTGGCCGTCCCCACTCCCACATTTCCGGAGGTTCCGTCAATAAAGAGTTTGTTAGTGTCAAAGGCCAGATTATTACCACCAAAAGCTACGTTTCTATTGCCGGCCAGGGTTCCGTCGGCGCTGTAAATATTCTCTTCTTCATTATCGCTTGGAACCCAGTTACTTCCGTCCCAGGAAAGAACTTGGCCGTTGCTTGGACTGCTGGTGGAGGTATCTACGTCCGACAAAGTGTTGATTGGAATG
>JALVSO010000059.1 GCA_027024305.1 Candidatus Parcubacteria bacterium
ATTTAAAATATGGAATTTTTTAATGGTGTATATTATCATGTGTATAATCGTGGTGTAGAGAAACGAAAGGTTTTTATGAATGATAAAGATTTTTCTCGTTTCTTGGAAAGTATGCGAGAGTTTAATGATGTTAGGCCTGTGGGCAGTTTGTATCAGAAATCTTTTCTTAATAATAAAAATTATACCAAGGAACAACCGCTAGTTTCTATTGTTTCTTATTGTTTAAACCCTAATCACTATCATTTGCTTCTTAGGCAGGAAGTTGACGGAGGGATAAGCGAATTTATGAAAAGATTGGGTGGTGGATATACAAAATATTTTAACGAACAGCATAATCGTTCCGGTTCTCTTTTTCAAGGGAAATTTAAAGCTAAAGAAGTGTTGTCCAATGCACAATTGTTGCATGTTAACATTTATGTTGAATTTAACTTTATGGTACATTCACTTAGACGTCCGACGTCTAAGTGGGTAAGTAGTCAAGACGAATGGTCGGGGGACGGTAAAGGTTTTATGGGATATAAATTATGTGACAAAAGTATAATTTTTGATCAATTTAAAAATAATCAGGAATACTTGGATTTTGCCAATAATGCCCTAAAAAGTATGATAGAGAAAAAAGAAAACACTTAGACGTCGGACGTCTAAGTAAATTTAATTCAAAAAACAAAATTATGCCAAAGGAAACAAATGAATATCGGAAAAAATTTTCGGAGGAGTATAGAAGATTAAATCCTCAACAAAAAAAGGCGGTGGATACCATTGATGGTCCGGTGGTAGTTGTGGCCGGGCCGGGGACGGGGAAGACGCAGATTTTGACTTTGCGAATTGCCAATATCATCAACAAGTTGGGAGCGGATATGGCGGAAAATATTTTGGCTTTAACTTTTACCAATGCCGGTGTTTTTGCCATGCGAGAGAGATTAACCGAGTTTATTGGCGTGGAAATGGCTTATGAAGTTAACATTTTTACTTTTCACTCTTTTGCCGAAGAGCAGATAAAAAGAAACCAGGAATATTTTAGTCGCTTTGCTTTTTCTAAGCCGGCAACAGATATTCAGCAAATTCAGATAGTGGAGAAAGTGCTTCAAGAAACAGAATTAGAATATTTAAAAACATTTGCTTCCGATTATCACTATACCCGAGATATTATCAGTGCTATCAATGATTTAAAAATGGAAGCGATTTCGCCTAAAGATTTTCGCCAGAGTATTGAAAAAATTGAGGAGAGAATTTTGGCGGAGGAGGGAGAAAATGCTTATTTGAAAAGAAAGTCCGGTGATCGACAAAAAGGTGATTTAAAAAAAACGATTGAAGATAAAATTGCCAAACAAAAAGGCAAACAAGAAGAGTTGGCAGAGATTTATGAAAAATACCAAACGGAATTGGAGAAACAAAAATTGTATGATTTTTCCGATATGATTTTAACCGTTGTACAAGAGGCGGAGAGCAATCAAGAGTATTTGGCGTTGTTGCGAGAGCAATATCAATATATTTTAGTGGACGAACATCAGGATACCAACGGTGCTCAAAATAAAATTATTGAGTTAATCGGTGGAGCGGAAGTGAACGAGAATCGTCCCAATATCTTTACCGTTGGTGACGAAAAGCAGGCCATCTATGCTTTCCAGGGAGCCAGCCTGGAAAACTTTTTGAAATTTGAAAAACAATATGATGGCGTTACGGTTATAAATCTCAAACACAACTATCGCTCCAGTCAACAAATTTTGGATTCGGCTCATTCTGTTTTGACAGGAGAGATTGAATTACAGGCCAAGAACGAAGAGGTGGCCGAACTGGGACACAAAATTAAGGTGGCGGAGTTAAGTGATTACAAAGAAGAATTGATTTTTTTAGCTGAGAGTGTCAAAAAGAGAATTGAGGCGGGCGAAGACCCGGATTCCATTGCGGTTTTTTATCGGCAAAACAAAAACTTGTTTGAAATCAAAGATATTTTTGATAAATTTCAAATCCCCTACAAGGTTTTTTCCAAAGAAAATATCTTAGACAATAAAGAAATAAAAAAACTTATTTTATATTTGCGAGCCGTCGCCAATCCTTATGATGATGAAACTTTGGCAAAGTTATTGTTTGTTGATCTTTTAAATTTAGACACTTTTGATATATTGAAAGTCTTGCGAAAAATGGATTACAGAGGAAAGGGTGGAATGAAAAATAAATCCATTTTAAAAATAATTTCTTCCCCACGGATTTTGGATAAAATAGAAGTGGAGAGACCGATTGAATTTTTAGGTCTGGTCAACAAATTACAGGAAGCCAAAAAAAAATCGGAAGATAGTGATTTTCTGGAATTTTTTGAGTGGTTTATCAAAGAGTCCGGATTTTTGAAGCACATTTTGAAGTTAAAGGATTCTGCTTCCGCTTTAAAGAGATTGGAGAAAATTTTTGATGAGGCTCGCAAGCAATTTTTTAGCAAAGATAATTATAATTTAAAAGACTTTTTGGAATATATAGATATTTTAGAAAAATATGATGTAACCATTGATTTGGGGCAGGATAATCTGGGACAAGGAGTTAATTTAATGACCGCTCATGGCTCCAAAGGATTGGAATTTGACACGGTTTATATCACCAACTTTGTTGATTCTATTTGGCCGGGACGCCGTTACGGAGCTACTTTTAAGCTACCAATCAGCAAACAAGAAGGAGGAGTAGATGATGAAAGAAGATTGTTTTATGTAGCTCTTACCAGGGGAAAGCGAGAAGTGGTTATTACTTATTCCAGACTGGATTTAGAGGGACGAGAAAGAAAAGCATCGCGGTTTTTGATGGAAATTGATGACAGGTTTATTGAACCGGTTGATACAAAACAATTGGCGGTTGCCGAGAGGGTGCAAAAATTTTTCCGACCGAAAGAAGAACAAGCTTTGTCAGTGTTTAGTTTGGAATATGTACGAGAGCAATTTTTAAAAAATACCCTGTCTGTTTCCGCTTTAAATAATTATATGCAGTCGCCCCTAAAATACTTTTTTCGAAATCTACTGCGATTGCCCAGTACTCAAACTAAAAGTTTGATTTTCGGAAATATTATTCATCAAACTTTAGATGAATTTTTCAAGGCCGGCAAAAAAACAAAGAAACTTTTATCGGAAAAGAGATTATTGGAATATTTTGAAAAGGTAGTGAACTCTACCACAATGTTGGAAAAATATTACAAAGAAATTCAAACCAAGGGAAGAAAGATATTAAAAGAATATTATCAACATTACAAAGATGATTTTAGCTTAGACATTGAAACGGAGAAAAAAGTTTTTGCTTCAATAAAATTGAGAAGCGGAGAAACTTTAAAGTTATATGGAATTATTGACAAAGTGGAATTGTTGCCGGGAAATAAAATCAGAGTGGTAGATTATAAAAC
>JALVSO010000060.1 GCA_027024305.1 Candidatus Parcubacteria bacterium
TAATTATCCATTTTATCTATTTTTAAAATAGATAATCCTTGGTTTTTGTTATGTATAAAAGAAATCCGGGGTTTTTAGGACCCGGATTTTTCGTTTACGCCACTTTTAAAGATAAAACTCCGCAAGATAGCGAAGTTCCAACAAAAAATCGGTTAAAAATATTACTTTTACTTTTTCTTAGCGGCCTCCATTCTCTTTTTAAACTTATCAACTCTTCCGGCGGTATCAAGAGTCTTTTCATTGCCGGTATAGAAGGGATGACAAGCGGAACAAATTTCAACCTTTAAATTTTCCACGGTTGTTCCCACTTCGTACTCAGCCCCACAGGTACACTTAACCTTTATTTTTTTATATTCTGGATGTATTTCTTTTTTCATAGCTGTAATTATTATTTATTTTCTTTCTTAAAAGGAATACCTATTTCCTCAAAAAAGACTTTGGCGTCATCCCTATTCTTGGCTGAAGTGGTCAAAGTAACGGAAAGACCGAAAATATCATTAAGTTCTTCATCTCCCGTTTCAGGAAAAATTATATGCTCTTTAATCCCTAAAGTCAAATTACCCATTTGATCAACGGCCGACGGCTTAATACCTCTAAAATCCTTGGTTCTGGGAATGGCAATATCAATCAATTTATCTATAAAATCATACATTCTATCACCTCTCAGAGTGACTCTGTAGCCGATGGTCTCGCCGGCTCTGACTTTAAAAGAGGCAATTGATTTTTTAGCGGGGGCCGGGGCGGCTTTTTGCCCGGTTATTTTAGCCAGCCGGTCTTCAATAACAGACATCTTTCTCTTATCATCCTTTGATCTTCCGGCCCCAACGGATACCACCACTTTTTGCAATTTAGGCGCCTCCATAATATTGGAAACCTTTCCCATTTCTTTGAGTTTATCAAAGGCCTTTTTTGTTTTTTCTTTTACTCCTGTGCTCATAATATTTTTAATTAACTTTTTGTTTCTTCTTTTGAAATTATTTAATTTCCTGGCCGCTGGCTTTGGAAATTCTTATTTTCTTGCCTTTCTTGTCAAAGGTGTACCCAATCCTTGAAGCTTTCTTGGTCTTAGGATCTAAGATGGCCACATTGGAAGCATCTATTTTGGCAGGTACTTCAACAATGCCTCCCCCATCGCCGCCGTAGGCCTTTTGATGTCTTTTTTGCATATTAACCCCTTCAAGAACGACTTTATTTTCATCCCGAAAAACCTTCAGAACGGTTGATTCTTTCCCTTTGTCCTTACCGGCAATCACTATTACTTTATCTCCTGTTTTGAATTTCATAATAATTTTCTTAAATTTACTATAGAACCTCCGGAGCCAAAGAACCTATTTTTTGATAACCCAATTCCTGAATCTCTCTGGGGATGGGACCGAAAATTCTGTTGGCAATGGGCTCTTTTTTATCTTTAGAGATTAAAACAATGGCATTCTCATCAAAATAGATATAGGAACCGTCTTTTCTTCTAAAAGGTTGTTTCTGTCTTACCACCACTCCATAGACAATATCTTTTTTCTTGGCTTGTTTTCTGGGCTGGGCCGTTTGGACGGAAGCCACCACCACATCTCCCAACTTGGCATACCTTCTCTTGGATCCGCCAAGGACCTTAAAAACCCTAGCCGTTATAGCTCCCGAGTTGTCCGTTACTTTTACTATGGTTTGTACTTGAATCATAATTTTCTTATTAGACTCCCTAGAAAGCTAGGGCTTGCTTGATAATAAATCTCTATCTAACGATTTCAAATTTTTTAGTTTTAGAAATCGGTTTCACGCTTCTAATTTCAACTTTCTGCCCTTCCTTGGCAAAGTTATCAGGATTATGAGCGGCCACTCTCTTGGTTTTTTTAATATACTTATCGTATTTGGGATGTTTTTTGTAGCTTTCAATTTTAACTATAACCGTCTGGTCCATCTTATCGGAAACTACAACCCCGGAAAGTTTCTTTTCCTTTTTTTCTTTTTTATCAGTCATAATACTATTTTTCCTTTCTATTATTAATTTCAGTTAAAATTCTGGCTATCTTTTTCTTTGTCTTTCTTCTCAAAAAAGAATCCTTGGAAGTGCCGGAGCCGGCTGAAAAAGACATTAATCGGATTTTCTCCTTTAACTCTTTAACCTCTTTCAGCAAATCTTTGATTTTAGCTTTTTTTATATCTTTCATAATCCTTAAAATTAAATTCTGGCTGAAACTTTAACCTTTAAAGGCATTTTGGTACCACCCTTCCTCAGGGCCTCCCTGGCCACCTCCTCGCTGACACCGGCCACCTCAAAGAGAATTCTACCGGGTAAAACATCAGCACAGAAAAATTGCGGATCACCTTTTCCCTTACCCATACCAACCTCTGCCGCCTTTCTGGTTACCGGCCTATCGGGAAAAATTCTGATATAAACCTTCCCCTCCTTTCCCACATATCTTTTAATAGCCTTTCGAGCAGCCTCAATTTGATTGGAAGTAACACGGGCCTGACTTAAAGCTTTCATCCCAAAAGAGCCAAAGGCCACCCTGGTCCCCCTTGTTTCAACGGCCTTAGCCAATCTCTTGGGGTTTTTTCTGGCTGTCTGCCACTTTCTATGTTTTGTTTTTTTCGGAAATAACATAAGCTTTTGTTAATTTTATTATTTATCGTTCTTCTTGTCAAAAATATCACCACGGTATATTCAAACCTTCACCCCGATAACTCCCAAGGGCAAATTGGCCCGGGCCATGGCATAGTCAACATCAGACCTGAAAGTTGACAAAGGAATCCTTCCTTTTTTAACAAATTCTTTTCGGGCCATGGTGGCTCCACCCAAGGCTCCCGAAAGAGAAATCTTGATACCCTTTACATCTCGGGAAGCCATGGATTTTTCTACGGCCGTCTTCATAACCCTCCTGAAAGGCATCTTTTTTTCAAGACCCTCTTTAACGACGGCGGCTACAATACCGGCATCGGCATCGGGATTTCTAACGTCCTCGACCACCACTCTCAAGTCAGCCGGAACCTCCAAATTATTTTTTTTCAAGATTCTTTTAATTTTTTTGACTAATTTTTCAACTCCATCGCCGCCCTTGCCGACAATCATTCCGGCTTTACTGGTATTGATGGTAATCAAATACTTTTTATCTCCATCCCTGGAAAAGTCAATGGACGAAATATGAGCCTTTTCCAGCTCCTTCTCCAAGAAAGACCTGACAAAATAATCGGCTTTCAGAAAATTCCGATAATCTTTCGGAGAGCAGGTTCAGCTAGATTTTCATTTCCTAATTCCTCCTAATCTATGTGCAAATGGGTGTACTACGTGTGTCATAATTTTTACAATTTATTTATTTTATCCCTCTTTTTTGGCCAAAATCAAACTTATGTGTGATAACCTTCTTTTAAAAGGCAGAGCTCTACCATTGGATCCGGCCCTGTGCCTTTTCAAAGCCTTTCCATCATCAACCATTACCGCCTTGATATAAAGGTCGGAAGCCTCCAGAGAATTATTATTCTTGGCATTGGCCACAGCCGAATCTATCAATTTGATAAAAGCTTCCGAAGCTTTTTTATTCAAAAATTTTAATTCCGTGATGGCTTCGGAAACATCTTTTCCTCTGACAAAATCGGCAATCAACCTTGCTTTTCGGGGAGTTGATCTAAAATTTTTTACACTGGCTTTAATTTCCATAATACTTTAATTCTTAATTTACTTAGCCTCCTTAGCGGCTCTTGCGGCCGCAATTTCAGCCTCTTTCTTCTTTTGATCCAATTCCTTCTGCATCTTTCCTCCGTGACCGTGGAATGTTTTTGTTGGAGCAAACTCTCCCAATCTATGCCCAACCATTTCCTCGGTTACAAAAACCTCCACATGCTTTCTCCCGTTGTGTACCCCAAAGGTAAATCCAATCATATCCGGATGTATCTGAGAATCCCTGGCTCAAGTTTTGATAACTCCAACCTGGTCAGGCTTTTTGTCAGATATTTTCTTCATTAACCTTTCGTCCACGTAGGGACCTTTCTTCATTGATCTTGTCATATTTCTTTTAAAAGAAGAGATTGGGCTCAAATTTAAACACTTTCGCGAATAAAAATAAGCTCCTTTCTCTACATATTTATAAAAAGTGCTGCTATTCTATCAGATATGGTCTAAAAGTCAAACAGAAAAAGACTTTACAAAGTCTTTTTTTAATGTTTTATCCACACATCCTCTGAAATTTTCATTGAACTCCTTAAAGAAAGATATTATTATTGAGGAGAGGTGTTTTTTTAAAACAAAAAACGGAGGCAATCATGAAAGAAATTGAATCAACTTCGGGGAAAAAAATAATTATAAGTACCGATCCTAAGGCATGTTCCAGATTCGGTTGTCGTGCCGGCCAAGAATTTACAACAAAAAACAGCCCCTTTCTGAGGCCGGATGCTCGTCAAAAAAATGGAACTGTTTTGGGGGTAAATGAAAGAGGAGTCTGGGTGGAGCTCAAAGGTCAAAACGGATCTTCCCTTTTTGGCCTGGCCCCATTCAAGTTTCTCATTGAAAAAAGCCGCTAGGAAGCGGCTTTTTTTTCCACCATAATATTTCCAAATTTTTCACTCTGCTCCAAATCCACCAAGCCGTTTCTGTAGAGTTCCAGAATGGCCAAAAAAGAAATGGCTGTTTCTTTCTTATCCCTGCCCTCGGCCAGCTCCTTAAAAGATATTTTTAAAAATCGACCTATCTTATCTTTAATCTCATCGGTTATCTCTTTCAAGCTTTTAACCTTCTTTACCTCTACTTCCGGAATCTTCTCTACCAAGGGAGACCTTTCCACCAGGGAATCCAAAGCCAAGAGAATATTTTTCAAAGTAATGCTCTCGTCCGGCCTGAATTTCCTTTCAATATTTTTCTTGTAAATTTTCCTATGAAGAATTTTCTTTCCGAAAAGCTCTTTAATGGGTTGTGCTTGGCGACGAATTTCTTTTAGAAAAATCAGGCGACTCTTTAATTCATTGATATCATCTTCCTCATCCTTATCCAGGGCCAAGGCCGGCAAAAGAGATTTTGATTTTAAAAGCATCAGAGTGGCCGCCGTTCAAACAAAGTAGGAAGCATTGTGCAGAGTCATTTCATTCTCTTTAATGAAACCGATATAGTCATCGGTAATGGATGAGAGAGAGACATCATTTATTGAAAGCTTCTTCTTTTGAATCAAATCCAAAAGCATATCAAAGGGCCCTTCAAAATCCAGAGCTCTAACCGAAAAATTTTTCTGATTCATTTTCTCATTATAGCAAATAAAGTTGTCGGAAAAAACCTACCTATCCGATTTCTTGGAAAGACTGCCGAAGGTGTGGTTAGCTTCTTGATAATATGATATACTTCTCCCCATGAAAAAAGTTGTTTTTGATATTGAAACTAAAAATATTTTCGCCGATGTTAATTCTGACAATCCGGCCGATTTGGATATTTCCGTTCTTTCTCTTTATGACTCGGAGACTGATAAATATTATTCCTTTCTGGAAGAAGATTTTGATAAAATGTGACCTTTTTTTGAAAAAGCCGATTTGTTGATTACCTTCAACGGCAATCATTTTGATATCCCCCTTTTGCAAAAATATGCCCCCTTTGATTTGAAAAGCAAAAAACACCTGGATATTTTTGAAGAAGTTCAAAAAAGCATCGGTAAAAAAATCGGTCTGGACAGCATAGCTTCCACCACCCTGGGACATTCCAAGTCGGCCAACGGTCTTCAGGCGGTGGCCTGATGAAATTCCGGTGAGATTGATAAGATTATCAAATACTGTGAACAGGATGTTAAAGTAACCAAAGATGTTTACGACTATGCTTTAAAAAATAAAAAGCTTTACTACGAAGACCGCCAAAGCAAAGAAAAGAAAGAAATTCCTCTAAAGACCGAAAATTGAGAAAAGGAAGATGAAAAAGGAGGGGCCCCCAATGAACCATTAACTCTCTTTTAAAGGAAACCATTTAATATTATAATCAATTTATGGAAAATTATTTATCGGTGATTTTTGACCCTTCAAATCAAATCTACCAATTATTGGTTGCCGTCTTTTTAGGCATCTTTATCGGTCTGCGCAGGGAAATGCTTTTTCAAAAAGAAGGCATTAAAGGAATTATGGGGGTCAGAACCATTTCTATCTTTGTTCTCCTGGGAACCCTCAGCACCTTTTTTAAAAACTTCCCTCTTCTACCTCTGATAGTTTTCATCGGCATCTTTATCTTTATGCTCATAGCTTATTATAACGGGGTTTTCAATCTGAAAAGAATCGGTCTGACTTCGGAGCTTTTAGCCCTGGTTATGTTTTTGGTGGGAGTTCTGGTGGGACAGGGAGAAATTACTCTGGCCATCGTAGTAACAGTTCTGGTGGGGGTTTTTACGGCTTACAAAAAAAGCTTTCACAGCTTCGCCAAAAACTTTTCCCTGAGAGAATGGTCCGGGGCCTTGCAACTCCTGGTTATCTCGGCAATTATCCTACCCCTTCTCCCCCGGAAGCCCCTGGACCCCTTTGGCATTTTTGTTCCCTTTGACATTTGGCTTCTGGTTATTTTAATTTCATCCATTGCTTTTTTCGGCTACTTTTTTGACAAATATTTCAGTAAAAAAAAATCTGTTCTAATAACCTCTCTTTTTGGTTCTCTGGTTTCCAGCACGGCGGTTTCCACCACCCTGGCCGGAGAAAGTAAAAAAAGTGGCATCAGCTTTGATTTACTTTCGGCCGGATTAATGCTGGCTGTAGCCACCATGCAAATCAGAATTATTGTGGAAATTTTAATTTTTTCCGGAAATATTGAAATGTCCTTTATTTTGCCTTCTCTTTTTATGGCCGGAGCTTCGCTGCTGTTTACTCTTTATTTTTACAAGAAAAGTGGCAAAAAGAGCTTTGAAAATAAAATCCATAAAGAGGTGAGGTTGGAAAGTCCTTTTAAACTTAAACCGGCCATCCAATTCGCCGCCCTTTTTACCATTATTCTGTTTGCCATTTATTTTGGAAAAAAATATTTTAATGACTTCGGAGCCTATTTTGTAGCCTTTTTAGCTTCCTTTGCCGATGCCGATTCGGTTATTCTTTCAACTCTTGAATCGGCCAAGAAAATTAATATGGATAAAAGTTTTGTTTCAACAATTATTTTAATACCGGTTATTGTTAACACCCTGGTAAAGTCTCTCTATATTTTTATTCTTGGAAGGAAAAAATTTTTCAAAAAAACCCTTTTACCGATTTTAGCGGTCTCTCTAATCGGCCTTTTAACCTTTTTAATATTTTAGGATAGCACTTGACACTAAAAAGTTTTACTGTTTTACTTTTTTCTAAAAAATGTTATTATAGATTTATGGAAAAAGTATGACTATATGCTATTGTGGGGGGCTTTGTACCGGTTATATTTTGACTATTTTTCTGGCTGCGGGAAGACTTTCATCAACCGGAACCCAAAAGACTAATTATAAAAACCATGATTTACGGTTCGGCTGCCGCCTTTTTTGCCGTTTGGCTGGAAAGCGAGGTAAGTAAAATTTTAATCAATGGCAGCCCGGGAGAAGTCTTCGCCTTTTCCTTCATTGAAGAATTTGCCAAACTCTCGGCTGTTTTTCTGGCGGCCCTGGGATCGGTTTGGAATAATGAGAGGGAGGACCCCATGCTCTATATGATTACCGGTGCCCTGGGTTTTGCGGCCATTGAAAATATCTACTACATTATTGATTACATTAATAATGGCAAATACCTGCAAAGCCTAATTGATGGCAGCTATCGTTTTATCGGGGCCACCCTCTTACATATCATCACTTCGGCAACCATTGGTATCTTTATCTCTTGGGTTTTCTTCAAAAGTCAGAGAGTTAGAACTCTTATGGCCATAATCGGCCTTCTTCTGGCTACCCTCATCCATGGTTTCTTTAATATCTTTATTGTCCAGGAAGCTTATCAAAAGATTACTTTTTATTCGGCCTGAGCTCTTATTATTTTACTCCTTCTGATTTTTGAATTGATGGACCGTAGAGAAAAGTACAGGATTATAAAAAACGGAGTGGTTTATAGCTCTCTGGAAAGAATTGATCTCTCAAAGGAAAATCCAACCGTGGAAATAAAAGTTAAAAAAAATAAAAAGTTGATTTTAAAAAATGAAAATCTGAAAAGTATAAACGGCTACAAAGACTACAAAGATGACCCCTTTCGCAAAAAATTCTTTTAATTTTCCCCACCCCTTGATCACTTTCCTGGCAAAAAAAATCTTTTCTGTTAGAATTAGGAACGTAATAAATTAAAAAATAATATGGCAGGCTTTTTATCAAAAATAACAGGTTCAAACGACGAAGAAGGATTTAACAGGGAGGAAAATTTTGATTCCAATAATATAGACTACGCCATGGATGACATCCTGGATTCCAGCGATGAAATATCTTTGGCCGTAGACGCCTATGAAGATGAAGACAATCTCTACATCAAAACCTTTATCCCCGGAATAAACCCCAAAGAAATAGATATTGATGTTACCAGGGATACGGTGACAATCTCCGGTGAGAGATTTGAAAAGGAGGAAAGAGATTATGATAGCTATTTTCAAAAAGAATTATCTTGAGGAAAGTTTCAAAAAAGAATTTTACTCCCTAAAGAAATTGATATAGAAAATATTAAAGCTTCCGTAAACCATGGAGTTTTGACCTTAAAACTGCCAAAAATTGACAAGGACAGAAAGGTTAAAGTTGAATTAAATTAAAAGCACCCTCCACGGGTGTTTTTGATTGGAATATTTGTTCCGGTTCCAGAATATGTTTGGATTGGAGGCAGCCGCCATGGCGGCTGCCCTTCCCTATTTTATTAGAACAGCCACAGAGAGTTTTATCCTTGCATTGTTCCATGCCTGCAAGAGAGCCAAATCTCTCTGTTTAGCCTCATTCTTCCCCCAACCTAAACGCTGTTGACGAGAGTTATTCCTGTATCTCTTGTGATTCCCTCAAGCTTTTCTTTTTTTACTCATCCTCACCTCCATTATCTGAGCAAAAAGAAGTTGCGGCGGCAGCGGCAACAATGGAATCTTGCCGCCGTGAAATGTCGGGCTCTTTATTTTCTAGCCCCCCGCAATCACAGCACTCACAACGAGCCCCCTTCTTGGCTCGTTCCCCCATTTCCAGCATTTCTTTTTCGGTAGGCATCTGCCCCTCCTAAAAAGTAATTAAAAGATAAGTTCCAAAATTTATAATACACCTTTTTTAAAAATTGGCAAATTTTTTTGTTGATAAAAAAGTTTAAAGAGTTATAATCAATCTTGTAAAAAATAAAATATGACAGAAGAAAAAAAGAATGAGAATTTTGAATTAATAATAATTGGTGGCGGTCCCGGAGGGGTAGCTGCCGGAGTATACGCAGCGCGAAAGAAATTAAAAACTTTGCTTGTTACTAAAGATTTTGGCGGGCAATCGGTGGTTTCCGATACCATTGAAAACTGAATTGGAGAAATAGAAATTAAAGGAAAAGTTTTGCAGGAAAAATTGGAAAAGCATATTAAACACTATGCTTCCGATGATTTTGTGATTAAAGAATACCAAGAAGTAACCGAACTAAAAAAAGACGGTGAAGAATTCGTGGTTAAGACCTCTTTTGGGTCTGAGTATAGGGCAAAAGCTGTTTTGATTACCTCGGGAGCCAAGAGAAGAAAACTGGCGGTCAAAGGAGCTGATATTTTTGAACACAAAGGTTTAACCTATTGTGCTTCCTGTGACGGCCCTCTCTTTACCGATAAGGATGTGGTGGTAATCGGAGGTGGAAATTCCGGCTTTGAATCCGCTTCCCAGCTTTTGGCCTATGCCAAATCGGTTACTCTGCTTCAACGAGGACCTAAATATAATGCCGAACCGACCATGGTGGAAAATGTTTTAGCCAATCCGAAAATGACCGGGATTTTGAATGCCGATATCTCCGAGGTTTATGGCTCTGACTTTGTGGAAGGAATTAAATATAAAGATATGGAAGGTGGTGAAGAAAAAGATTTGAAAGTTTCCGGAGCTTTTGTGGAAATCGGAGCCATTCCGGCCACCGGATTTATTGAAGAAGGACTGGTGGAAAAAGATAATTTCGGGCAAATTAAAATAGACCACCGCAACGGAAGAACATCTCAAAAAGGGCTCTGGGCCGCCGGAGATTGTTCCGATTCCATCTTTAAGCAAAATGCCATTGCCATGGGCGACGCTGTTAAGGCCATTGAGGACCTCTACTCTTTTTTAAGAAGCTAACAGAAGCTCAAAAAGAAAAAACACCCGAGAAAAAACGGGTGTTTTCTTCTTTATCACATTTAACTCCGTACGGAATTAAATGTGATATTTTAAGGGTTAAGTTAATTTTCCTGTTGGTAATTTTACTTTTCTTTCTTCTTTTCACTTAAAAAATGGGTTATTAGGACTTTTGTCTACGTACTAGTACGTGGACATTTTTTACTTTTAGTTATTTTAAATTTTTTTGGAGCTCCCTTGTTAACGTACTAGCACGTGGAACCATATTTTCTTTTCGGTTTTTCCTTAAGTTATAAATAACTGCTGTCCGCGTACTAGTACGTGGATAGTTTCCTTTTTCCCTTTTATTCTTTTCTTCATTCCTTTTTTATTCATACCCAATGGCACTCGGCACTATTTTAAAAAATAAATATAAAGGACATAAAAGTAAATATTCACACAATTGCGTATATGAGCAATTGTGTGATATGTTACACTTAAAAATAGGTGTTTTTAAGTGTAACATCACCAATATCTTTACTGTTAAAAAAACAAACTTCACAGTCTCTGAAGTTTGTTTTTATTCATAATAACCTGCTGCCTAAAAATAAAATTATTTGGCAATCTCTTCCTCTTTTAGAGCATAAATTTTATCAAGTTCTTCCCCGGCCTCCTTGGTAATTTTTTCCATTTCCTCCTTTAACCTGAACTTCTCATCCTCCCCTATTTCACCATCCTTTTCCATTCTCTGAATTTCTTTTCAAATCTCATCTCTTTCCTGCCTTAGACGAATCCTAGCATCTTCCAATTTTTCCTTGGCCAATTTTAAAAGCACAGTTCTCCTCTCGGAAGTCAGATCAGGAAAAGAAAGTCTAATTCCTCCGGAAGTTGAAGAAACTCCCAGCCCCAGATTAGCCTCATTCAAAGCCTTCTCTATATCCTTGATAATGGAAGTATCAAAAGGAGCAATAAATAAACTCTTGGCATCTTCCACGCTGAGATTAGCCAACTGATTTAAAGGCATTTTAGAACCATAGGCCTCAACCAAAACATTATCTAAAATGGCAATGGAAGCAGCTCCCGTCCTAATACCTGCGAATTCCTTTTTGGTTCAATTTTTAATTTCTTCTATCTTTTTTTTATATTCATCAAAATTCATATGAGCTATTATATCAAATTGTGTTAAAATAATCTAAAATAAATTATGTGTAAAAATATAAAAATTTTTCAAAAAGACAATCCGGAAGAAAATAAAGTTTTAAGAAAAATTTCCGAGGAGGTAGAGCCGAAAGAAATCAAAAGCCCGGAAATTCAAAAGATAATTTCCGATATGCTTTATTTTCTGGAAGTTCAACCGGACGGGGCGGCTTTGGCGGCGCCTCAGATTGGAATAAATAAAAGAATTTTTATCGTTTCTCCCCATATCTTTGACGCCGTAGATAGAAAAATAGAATCGGAGGACGATTTGGTTTTTATAAATCCCAAAATTATTAAAAAATCCAAAAAAGGAACTTTTTTAGATGAAGGTTGTTTTTCTGTTCGTTGGTGATATGGTCAAGTTAAGCGAGCCAACAATATAACCATTGAGGCCTATAACAGAGCCGGGGTGAAAAAAACTTGAGGAGCCGGAGGATTACTGGCCCAGGTTTTTCAGCACGAAATAGACCACTTGGATGGAATTCTCTTTTCCGACAAGGCTATAAATCTGGAAAAAATGTCTGAAGAAAAAAGAAAAGAGATTGAAGAAAAAAGAAAAGAGCTGGAGAAGGAAAGAGAAAAAGAAAGAGAATAATTTTTACAAAAAAAAGCCGCGCCCTTCGGGCGCGGCTTTTCCTCCCTCCACCCAAAACAACAACAACGAGGCAAGGCTTCACTGTTATTATTTTACTTTAATTCTGGCAACTTTTCTTAAGTGCCGCTCGGGTCTTTGGGCCAACAATTCCATCGCTAACCACTCCTAACTTTCTCTGCCACTCTTTAACCGCTTTTTTAGTTAATCTGCCAAAGATCCCATCAATGGGTCCGGGGTTAATACCTTGCTCTTTCAGATATTTTTGCAGGGTCTTTACTTCCTGACCAACCTGTCCAAAGGCCAATAATTTTTCATAGGCCAAGATACTTAGACAACTTTTAACTTCCGCTTTTTTATCAAGCCCTCTGTTTTTTTCTCTTTCCACCTCTCCGTTTTTTTCTTTCAAACTTTCCTTTTCCTCAAGATAAACACAAAGGGATTGATCGTGCTGCCCCACGTTGCTGAAATTTAAAGCCCGAGAGTCTTTACAAGCCTTCAAAGCCGATTGTCTATGATGATTTTTACCTGACTTTCCACCGCCGCCACCTGCGCTGGAACCGCCCTCATTGACAACATCATTAACCGTAACAGATATGTTTATGTCTCTGGATAGTGCCGGAGTTCCATTATCGGTAACTATAATTTTAACCAAGTAGACATTGTCCCCCTCATCTGTTCTTGGCGCGGGAGTTTCTCTATCAGTTGGGTTTTCATAGTCGGGGGGGGTTCTAAAACTCAAAGCCCCCGTCTGAGGATCAATGTTAAAATCTACACCATCCGGATGGCCGGGCGATAAGGTGTCTATGGAATAGGTCAAAGTCTGCCCAATATCAGGATCGCTGGCCGGAATAGTTGCTACAAAGGTTTGATTTTCATCTATACTAAATCTTGTTCCTGAGTTGCTAATCGGTCGCTCATTAACATCTTGCAACTCAACATGAAAAAGGAGGGAACCGGAATTATTTCCATGATTATCTATCATGGCAAGACTATACTCGTAATTATGATCCTGATTTGAATCATTTGCCTGTTCGTAATCTGGACGAGGATCGGTACCCCTATTAAGCACATTAAATTCCATATAAATTACTTTGTTTGACAATCAAGTGGTCAAAGCTCGGCTGTCTGCCCCACCACTGGTTGTCCCGCTAAGGTCCTCACTTATACTAAAGCTGAAGAAACCGTTGGCATCAGTTGTTGTTTCCTCATCAACCTGAATATGAGCCGGGTCATCGCTGGTGGAAACTATTACGGGCGCCGCTCCATCGTTTATAGTAACAGTTGTTTTATCAGTCATTGGCCCAGAAGCCAAAATAATACTATCCGCAGTTCCATTATTTTGCCTATAACCAATGACAGGGTCATTGGGACCACCGGTAATATTAGCAGCCGCTCCGGTTATATTAATGGTAAGAACCGGTGTGCCATTACAGCTTAAACCGGTAACATGAAAACTACCCCCATTTGCTATGGAACCATAGTTATTATAAATCCAGTCAGCTGCTTCAAAATTACAACTTGTCACATTTTCATCCATGGTTCACTCAATGGTTTCCACTGTTCCATCTCTATCTTTATCTAAATATTTGGCATCGTTGATAGTATCGGTAGCCGAAACCGAATCAAACAGAGCCAAAAACATAATGACAACTGATAAAATTTTAATTCTTTTTTTCATAATCTAATAAATTAAAGCTTGATAATAATTATTAATAATATATCATCTGATAATGAAAATCATAACGATATTATAGTCATCTTAACTCTTTTTTTCAAAAAAACAATAGTTCAAGCTTGCTCCCGGAAACAATTTAAATTTCAGAGAGCACTTTAATTATTTGACAAAATTTGCTATCATATAGAGATAAATAAAAATAAAATGGCAACAAAAACGACAAAAAAAACAACAAGGGCCGCTTCTTCAACCAAAACAAGCACCCGAGCAACAAAAGATAAAATTAATCTGCCGAATATTGCGGTGGTCGGTATCGGTGGTTCCGGTGGAAACGCCACCAACTATATGATTAGGAAAGACGTGAAGAATGTAAAATTCATCGCCGTAAACACCGATGTCCAAGACCTTAACCAATCCAAGGCAAGTAAAAAAATTAAAATTGGAGAAAGCATTACCAACGGAACCGGAGCTGGAATGGATCCGGAAATCGGGAAAAAAGCCGCTCTGGAATCATCCGATGAAATTGCCGACGCTCTAAAGGATATTCAGATGGTTTTCCTAACCGGTGGTATGGGTGGAGGAACCGGAACCGGAGCCACTCCGGTCATTGCCAAACTGGCCAAGGAACAAGGTATTCTAACCATTGCCGTTGTAACCAAACCATTCTCCTTTGAAGGTAAGAAACGGGCGGAATTGGCCAGTGAAGGAATTAACGAACTGGCCAAGCATGTTGACTCCTACATTGTCATTGAAAACAATAAAATTTTGGAAGCTTCCGGAGAAGACTCATCCATTGAGGAGGCCTTTCAGTTATCCGATGAGGTTCTAAGACAGGCCGTGGAAGGAATTTCAGAATTAATCACCAGACCGGGAATTATCAATATTGACTATGCCGACATTAAATCCGTTTTGGAGGATTCCAAGCTTTCTCTGATTGGTATCGGTTCGGCCACCGGATCCGACCGAGCCCAAAAAGCCGCTTCCGCCGCCATTCATTCCCCTTTAATTGAGATTTCCACCAAGGGAGCCAACTCCATTCTTTTCTCCATCGCCACTTCCGGCGATTTGAAGATGTCGGAAATTTCCGATATTGCCAATTACATCACCGAGGAAGCTTCGGAAAATGCCATGATCAAATTCGGAACGGCTAAAAATTCAAAACTAAAGAAAGGCGAAATTAAAATCACCGTGGTGGCTTCCAATTTTGAAACCCAACCCCACATTTTTGAAGAAAAACTTGAAGAGGAGCTTTCTTCCGACTCGGAAGTAAAATCTTTCGGCCTACCCTTCGCCGAAGCCAAAGAAGAAGAACCGGAGGAAGAAGAATTTGGTTTTATGGATTGAGTAAAAGGTTTTTTCAAAAAAGATAAAAAATAAAAAAAATCTTAAAAACTTCCTAGGCGGAAGTTTTTTCATTGAGAATGAATTTTTTAAAAATATTGGCAATGAGGTTGATCATCAAGGCCAAAAGTATTAAGCCAAAAAAACGAGTTGTGATAACCACCAAATCACCTCAAAAATTGGATGGTTCAACTTGGGGCACTCCACCCAGAAGTATCTTAATGCTTCAAATAAGCGAACCGGGGATACTGGAAAAGGCTTCCCTTTCTCCATCTATCAATCAGATGGAAACCGCCGAAGCAAAGGCAAAAAGGAAGAAAGTGGTCAAATAAATTTCCAGATTTATTTTAACCAGATTGTTATTTTCCTCTTCCTTCAGTTTACTCTTTTGATATTTGGCCAATTTGGTCACCCTCAAAATTCTTAAAAATCTCAAAATTCTGAAAAGACGAACCGACTTTAAAAAAGTTAAATTTCCAAGGCCCAGAATAGTCGGTAAAACGGAAAAAAGGTCTATGAAACCAAAGAAAGAAAAAATATATTTTAACTTTTTTTCCGTTCCGATAATTCTTCCAAAATACTCAATGCTGAAAAAGATCGTTGAGAATATCTCCACAAAATAAAAAAGGTTTTTATATCCTTCCAGACTTTTAACGGTTTCAGCGGAGATGGAAATAACCGAGAGAATGGTCAAAAAAGACAAAAAATTGTTGACCAGAATAAACTTTTTACTCTTTGGGTTGTAAAAAATTTCTTGAAATATTTTTTTCATAAGAATATTCTATCATAAAAAATATATAAAATACTTAGATTGTAATCCGAACCCTAGATTTTTCTTTTCCGCTTTTATAATCTGGATCCCGGATAACTAAGTTTTTCATCCATTCGTTCCTCATGGGAAAAACTTGTTTCCGGGATGACAGCGACTAACGGTCGCTGGTATGACAACCACCTTCGGTAGTTGTCATCCCGGAACCGAATTTTTCTCAAATTTTCTTCAGAAAATTTGATTGAAAAATTCAGGTATCCGGGATCTAGAATAATAAGTCGAAATCAGGTTTAAATAGTTATAACTCTCGGGTTCAACTTACAATCTAAGATACCTTGCTACTTTTTTAAAAAAGAGTATAATAATGCGGGCTTTTCCCCCACTGGGGTGGGAAAAGTATTTTTCAAAAAATTAGAGAGGTGAAAAATGGGAGAGAAAAATCCTGTTGCAGAAGAAATCGCAAACTTGCTTGGAGGTGAAGCGGTTGCTGTCGGCTTTGAAGTATCTTTAGCCGAAAAAGAAGCCAGATTAAACCTTAACGGCACCTCAAGGAAGTTTTGCGTGCTTGTCGGTCACTGGCACTATGGAGGGTTTTTGGATTTCTACAAAATTTCATATTTTGATAGAAAAACAAAGGTGGATGGAACAGCTCTTGTCGTTAAGGTGTCAGATACGGCATACCTCATACGAAAGTATGATGGGAGAAATTTCAATAAGGGGATTTATCGCAGTCTCCTGGAGCAAATTCAAGTGCGTGCGGCCTGAGGAGGTGCTATGCGTATAAGTAAAAAATTTTTTGACAGCCTTCTTAATGGCTATTCAATTATTCTCCCCTATCTGAATCACAACCTTAGTGAAGGAGAGGCGGTAATTTTTTCAAGAGGTAATATGTCCATCAGTGCTCAAGTGGTGCGAGTGGACGATGAAGGCTATGCCATTATCAAAAAAATGGAGGCAGAAGAAGCGGCGGCATAGCCAAAAACCCGCGAAAATGGATTTTCGCGGGTTTTTTAATATTCTAAAAGTTAAAAAAGTTTAAGTTTAAAATAGTTCAGCGTACTAGTACGCTGAACTATTTTAAACTTATGCTCTATTTTACTATCAAAAAAAAGCCCGGACGAGAGTCCGGGCAAAAATAACCTTTTTATCACTTTTGAGCCATCCTTGGCATCAAAAGCGATTGGGGGAATGGGGAGAAATAAACATACTCCCCCTTCCCCGGATTGCTGCGGGCGATAATAACACCAACGGCCCTGCAGCCATTGGCTTCCGGCAAACAAACCAGCCCGCCGGAATTACCGCCTCCCCATTGGTTCCTACCGGTTGCAACCTGATAAGCTACAACTTCGTAGGAGCCATATATAACAATCTTTTTTTTAATTATTCTCCCGATTGTTGTATAGGGCTTTCTTTTTTTTCTTTTGCCCTTGGGGTAGCCGGAAAGAATTACTTCTACCCCCGGCTTCAGCTCTTGGGTGATGCCTGCCTGAATTTCCTTTCGACAGGCATCACCCATATCTTTGACCACAATATCCCTATCCGGATCCGCCCAGATGGTATTGCGATCATTTTTGTGAGGCAGGTCTGCTTCCACATGGTGAGCGGTCACAAAAACACAGCGACCTTTTATGGGGAGGTAGAAACCCGTCCCACTTTTGTACTTTTTGACCACCCCGTTAATATAGGGCAAGTCAAGTCTCTGAGGATTGCTCACGCAACCCCCAAGAAAAATCAGACCTACCAGAAGATAGGCCTTGAATATGTGGATAAACATTGCCTATCTCCTCTATAAGTTGACTGTTTATATTAAAACATAAAATTTTGGAAAAAGCAAGTGTCTATTATAGATAAAAATAAATGATAAGTAAAAAATATATCATCCCGGAATCGAATTTTTTTCAAAAATAATAATTAATGTTCGGGCGGTGACCGAAGGTCGCCGTCATCCCGGAATTTTACTTTCCCGGCGAGGTTACGAGTCGTTGGAAAGTTTAATATCCGGGATCCGGTTTTTTTCTGGATCCCGGATAGCTCCCAGCACTTTTTCCCAAAAATAATAGACTAAAATTTTAATATTTCATTTTTTAGAAAACAAAAAAACCAATTTTATATTCTATAAAAGTGCTGGGGCTTCCGGGATGACAGAAAGCTTAGCAATTTATTTTTATCTAAATCATTTTAATTTTTACTTACCCTTTCAATTACTTCTTTATCGGAATAGGAATTTTTTTCTCCTTTAATTTCCATATAATCCTCGTCCCCTTTCCCTAAAATGGTCAGGATAACATTCTCCCCTTTCTTTAAAATTTCTTCGCTTTTTCTAAAAGCTTTCTCTACGGCTTCAACCCTATTTTCCACAACCAAATAATTTTCTCTTCCTTTAATCCCACCCTCCATATCCTTTAAAATTTTCTCGGGCTCTTCCCAACGGGGATTATCGGAAGTTAAAAATAGATAATCGGAATTTTCCAAAGCCGATTGAGCCATTAGCGGTCTTTTTTCTCTATCTCTGTTCCCTCCGGCTCCGACAACGGTTATTATTTTCTTTCCCCCGCTTTTCAAAGATTTTAAAACATTTTCAATGGCATCGGGAGTATGAGCGTAATCAATCAAAACTTCCATTTTAACCCCTCCTTGCTCTTTTTCATAGACAAGTTCCATTCTGCCTCCAACACCTCTAAAATCAGCCATTTTTGCCAAAATATCTTCTATTTTGAGATTGGTTGTTTGAATTATGGCCCCCAGAGAAGCTAAAATGTTGCTTAGATTAAATTCACCCCTCAACTGAAATTTACCAGAATAAATTTTGTCTTTATAAATAATTTCACTTTCTATACCATCCTTGAAATTATAGTTTTGAGCCAAAATATCGGCTTCCACTTTTTCCAGAGAATAGGTTAAAAGATTTTCCCGATTATATCTTATTCACCGATCATCAAGATTGATAACCTTGGGAGAGTTATCACTGAAAAATGATGATTTAACCCGGGCATATTCTTCCATATTCCTATGGAAGTCCAGGTGGTCTTGACTCAGGTTGGTAAAAACTTTGGAAGCAAACTTTAAACCCTCAATTCTCTTTTGAAAAATCCCATGGGAAGAAACTTCCATAATAAAAAATTCTCCTCCGGCTTCCTTGGTTGCTTTCAAATTATTTAGAGTGGTTAAAATCTCCGGGGTGGTGTGGGTGCGAGGAGCGATTTTTTCAACAGCCTCTCCGTGGTGCAGAAAGACTCCCTCGGTTCCGGAAACAGCCACTTTAAAATCATTTTTCAAAGCATGGGCAATTAAATTACTGACCGTGGTCTTACCATTGGTGCCGGTGATTCCGATGACTTTGATTTTCTCCAAACCTCATTTTTTAATAAGCTCTTCCGCTCCCAAAAAATATTCAACTCCTTTCTTTTCGGCTTCCTTTTTGTATTTCCGATTATGGTAAGTTAAAAAGAAAGCTCCCTCTCCATCGATTTCTTGAGAGTTATCCGTAATATATTTATACCCCTCCCCTTCAACTTCTATTTTCATTTTTCAATTATAGCATCAACTTGCTCAATTATGAGCCATTATTGTCTAGCCAATAGCTAATTAAATGATATTTTAATTCTACCACCCCCGGCGTAGTAGTCCTACTACGCCGGGGGTGGTAGGATTAAAAAAACAACCCGCCTGCAAAAGCAGGCGGGATAAATGGGATTTTCTACATAAATATCGGAAGAGGCACCGGCATGGGCACAATCCCGATCCCCTCACCATTATCTTCCTCTATTTTTTCCACATCTCTTAGAATTTCCACTCTAAGAGAGGAAAGGCTCTTCCTTGCCTCTTCTTTGTTCAGTAGCCCCAAAGAAACAATTTTATCTACAACTGCTTCTCGGAATACTATAGAGATATCTTTCATGTCCTTGACCGATAACTCCCCCTTTTTTATCTTCTCAAGGAGTTCTTCCTCGAAAACTCTTATTGACTCAGCGATAGCCGGTCCTTCCAGGCGGGGAATATACTCTTTCCCCAAAAGACCGAAGAGATTAAGAGTCAAATCTTTGGGGGCCTCCCAGTGGAAGATTAGTAACCCTCGAATCTCTTCCTTTTCATCGGAACTCACCGGAACATACTTCCATGTCTTTTTCACCAGGGGGAGCTCTTCCACTTGAGCGCACGGAGAAGTGAAGTATACCCCTTCCTTATCCAGAACTCGGTTTATCTTCCCATCGTCATTAAGGACGACGCTCATGGACGAAACTCCGTCCACACTCTCCAGAAAAATGCTGGAGAGTATCATCCCTCCCAAGATAAAAAAAACAATCATGATAATGCCAAACATGGGTGGTGCAAATTCATCATCCTTTATAGATGAACCTACCCACATCATCAGAAAAGCGAAAGCCAAAAAAAGTATTCCGCCCAGCAACCCAATACACATAATATATCTCCTCTGTTTTTAAAAAATAAACACTAAACTATCCTTAATAATAACAAACTTTAAAACTACTGTCAAACTACTTTTTAAATAAAAGAATCAATTTCTTTTTAAAGCTTAAATAATTTTTATCTTTAAGAAGTTCCGCCAAAATGACAAAAACCAAAACAAAGGAAATTCCGGAAATCAGCAGATCGGCGGTAAAAATTAAAAAGGAATTTTCCAAAGGCGGAGCCAGAAGATTAAAAATAATTTTGGCCGAAATGGCGGAAATCAGAGAAGTGAAAATTTTTCCAAAAATTTGAGTTCCTTTTAAAAGAGCAAAGGCCTTAACGGTTTTGGTAAAGGCATATTTGGTTAAAAAAGAACCGATGGCAAAGGCCGTAACATAGGCCAAAAGAAGATTTGCTACTCCCAGAAATTGAGAATTTGAATATTCGTTGCCAAGAGCCAAAAATACCTTCCGACTTAATCCAATTTTTTCAAAGAGATAAACCAGACCTACCAAAATTCCACCGGTTATTAAATTTACCAGCAAAGGAACCCAGGTTCTACCCATGGAATAAAAAATCCTGATTATCATAATGGCGATGGCTTGAAAAGTGATAGCCATGGCTAAAATGGCCACAAAAGTTCCCGTATATTTTATCTCTTCCAGGGCGAATTTTTTTGACCCCAGAAGAAAACCGACAATGGTTTCCGAAAAGAAAATAAAGTAAAAGGAAATGGGGATGGCAAAAAAGAGAATTCTGGAAATAACATCCCGGGCCGTTTTTTTCAGGTCGTCAATTCTGTCTTCGGCATAGGCCTTAGCCAGTTTGGGAAAAGTAGCCACGGAATAGGAAATGGCCACAATGTTAATGGGAACCATAAAAATATTCATGGCAAAATTCAGCATGGTTACGGAACCATCACCAAAATAGGTGGCCCGGGCAATCAAAAAGATAACAACCACATCGGACAGAGCCAGAGCCACCGACCGGGGAGCGGAAATTTTTAAAATTTCAAAAAAATCTTTAAAGGAAAATAATTGAAATTTTTTGATAAAAAAGCCCTCGGCCAAAACCGGCGGAATTTGTAAAAGGAGGTAAAGAAAGGCACCCAGGACCACCCCTGAGATCACTCCGCTAAAACCGAAAAGCGGATAAAGGAATAATGTCCCAAAAATAATGGAAATATTATAGAAAACTCCGGTCAGAGCCGATGGAAAAAAATAGGAATGTTTTTGATTGAGATTCATAAAGACAAAGGAAAGCCCCATAAAAATCGGAGAAAGCAACATCACCCGAGAGTAAAAAATTAAATTTTCCAATTGTTCCGGGTTAAAACCGGAGAAAAAAGCATGGGCCAGATAGGGTGTTAAAACAAAAAAGATAATACCGACCACAAAAATAAAAAGGAGGAAAGTGAAAAAAAGCTTATCAATGAAATTCTGTAAAACCTCTCTGCCCTTCTTACTCTCCCGTTCGTAGAGGGGAATAATAACAAAGGCTGAAATCAGAGTGGCCGTTAGCAAAAAAACCATATCCGGAATTTTAAAAGAAGCCAGATAGGTATCCAAAACTTCTCCCGCTCCAAACTTGGTGGCGAAAATCTTATCTCGCACCACGGCCAAAACCGAGGAAGTTATGGTAAAAACCGTCAGCAACAAAGCCGTTTTACCGATGGTATTAGTTTTTGTTTTTAAAAGTTTTAAGAGCATAATTTTCAAATATTCTTACCCCATTAACATGTCTGAATATGAATTTTCTATTAAATCTTTTTCTTCTATTTTTAAAATCTTCATATATTCTTCACATTGTTTTTTTAATTTTTCTTCTCCAACATCGCCACTAAAATCTATGGCTTCAATTTCCATAAATTCCCCCAGACCATTAACTCTATCCAAGTGAAATTTAACATTATCAATAAAATAAATCTCTCTTCTTTTATCCACCACTGCAAGGATTTTATGGCTACTTTCCATAACCTTCTTTAAGTCTTTAGTTTTATTTCCTGCCTCATACAAAACAACTTCTGATTTTTTAGAACCTTTTCTATTATTCCGAGAGTAAGCGATAAGATTATTTTCTATATTCCCCTCTCTTAATTTTAAACGGCCGAAATCAACTTTAAAATAGGTATCAATTTGATGATCCTCACCTTTAAAATCAGCCCCCATCTCTAAAAGTTTCTTTCTTATTTCGTTATTTCTCGAACTCCTGGCTTTTATCTCAATATTTATATGCGACATTTTTCTATTGTTTAATTTATTTGACATGTTGTTGGATGTAAAACGGAATTACTTATTTGGCATATTGTTGGCCCTCCTCAAAGGAAACGGAAAGGAGTTTGGACATTCCCGACTGGTCCATGGTTACTCCATAGAGCAAACCGGCCCGGGACATGGTCTCACGATTGTGGGTAATCAAAATTAACTGGGAATGTTCGGCCAATTTCTCAATCATATCTCCATATCTCTTGGAGTTGGCCTCATCCAGGGCGGCATCGGTCTCATCCAAAATAATGAATGGTGGAGGAGTAATGGAAGACATGGCAAAAAGTAGAGCGATGGAAGTTAAAGACCTTTCCCCTCCCGAAAGCATGGATAATCCGGAGATTTTTTTATTGGGCAGAGAAACTCTTAAATCTATACCTAACTCATATTCCTGCATTTCATCTTCATCAGTCTTTTTTAAAGGTACATTAACCAGAAAAATTTCAGCCTTTCCTCCGGAGAAAAGAGTGGAAAAGAAAGCGGAAAATTCCCGATTGATTTTTTCCACTCCCTCTCGAAAGCGGACTTCGATTTTCTGGCTTATTTCCTCAATCAATTTCAAAAGCTCCTCCTTGGTTTTTTCCAAATCTTCTATTTCCCTGTTTATGAAAGCCTGGCGCTCCAAAAGCTCCTCATACTCCTTTAAAATTTCCTCTCCATTACCAACCTGGGTATTTTCCAAAAGAATTCTTAGGCGAGTAATTTTTTCCAGAATATTCATTTCCGGATTATAATTATCATTATTTAAAAAATAATTCAATTTGTCGTGTCCGAAGAAAGAAAGGGCTCAGTTTTCCTCTCGTTTGTAATTTTCCAGCTCCCTCTCCAATTTAAATTTCAGATTGTTCAATTGAGAAATTTCCGAATTTAAAAGCCCCAGACTTTTTTCCAGCTTTAAAATTTCAATTTCAATTTCCCGGGACATAACCTCTCCAGCATCCTCACTGTCGGAATTTAAAATTCTGATTTTCTTGGAAAGAGATTCCAAAATTTCATCGGCATTTTTAATCTTCTCTTCCAGAACTTTATTTTCCTCCTCTTTTCTTTTAATCAATTCCGGATCAAAATTCTCCTTTTCAATTCCGCTTTCTCTTATGCCGAAAAAATTTAAAATTTCCCCGGCCAATTCTTCCAATAAATTTTCTTCCCCCCTGAAATACTCTCGGATTTTATTGAAGATTAAAGACTTTATCCTTTCCCTTTTTTCTCGATAAATCTTCAAATTCTCTTCCACCTTTTCTTTTTGGGCCAAAAAAGCTTGCTCCCTGGCTCTCTCCTCTTCCATCAATAATTCATTTCTGGCAAGCTCCTTTTGCAAAGCGTTTTTCTCCTCCTCCATTCTTCTCCTTTCCCCATTGATTTTTTCTATCTCCGCCCTTTTTTGTTCGTCACTGTTCAAACTGTTTTTACTCTCGTAGAGATCCTTTCTCTTTTGAGAAATTTTTTCTTCCAGGACCTTTCTGGCTCGTTCTCTCTCTTCAATTTCCAAGTTGGTTCTTTGTAATCTTTCTTCCACCTCTTTCTTACCCGGCAAAAAATTGGCATAGAGCCCTTCCAATTCCCTCCTCAATTCTTCGGCCCTTTGAATTTTTTCAACCTCTTTTTTTAAAAAACGGATTCGGGGTGCATTGACCCTTTCCCTGGTTCTAACCTCTTTCAAATTTTCATCGGTTCTTTCCAGTTTTCTTTCACTCTCATTTTTCTTAATAACAAAAGCTTTCAAACCCAGAGCTTCCTCAATAACCCCCTTTCTCTCTTTTGGAGAGATGGATAAAATTTTATCGGCCTCTCCCTGGGAAATAATATGGTGACCGGAGGCCCCGATGTTGGCCGAAGTCAGCAACTCTAAAACGTCCTTGGCTCTAACCCTTGTGCCGTTAATCAAGTACTCATTGTTGCCATCACGGTAAACTATTCTTTCAATGACAACTTCATCATAGTCTATGTTAAGAGTTCTATCTCTGTTATCAAAAACAACCTTAACCGATCCACGATTGGAACGGCCGTTTTTTCCGGAGAAAATCAAATCTTCACCCTTTTTTCCTCGCATATTTTTCATGGACTGTTCTCCCAAAACAAAGCGAAAAGACTCGGCCACATTGGACTTTCCGGAACCATTGGGACCCACGATGGAAGAAATTTTGGATTTAAAATCCAATTCCGTTTTTTGAGCAAAGGATTTAAAACCGTTCAGCTCTAACTTTTTTAAATACATAAAAGTATTTTAACATTTTTCCCTTTTTTTCTTAAAAAGAGTTTCCACAAAAAATATTTTATTACCAACAAAAAACGAGCTATAAAATTAAACATCACTTCCCAGGTAATCGGCCAACTTTTGGGCTAAATGTCCAAAAGGTCCATTGGACATCACAACCACCATATCTCCGCTTTTTACTCTATCTTTCAGGTTATTAAAAATATTTTCGGCATCTTTCAGATTTGAAGCTACTTTGCCCATTTTCTTTAACTCGGAAACCAGCAAATCCACATCAATAAAATCATCCTTCCTGTCGTTGTGCCTGAAAGGTGGCACGGCTAAAATTATTTCCGAAGCCGAGACGAAAGATTTTAGATATTCTTTTTGAAAAACTTTCATTCGGGAAGTGTTGGAACGGGGCTCAAAAACGGCAATGATTTTTTTATCAGGATATTTTTTCTTTAAACCGTCCAAAGTGGTCTTAACGGCCGTGGGATGATGGGCATAGTCATCAATAATTAAAATATCATTTTCGTCATATAAAATTTCCTGTCTTTTTTTCACCCCACTGAAAGAAGCCAGGGCATTTCGGATATCATCCTCCTTCAATCCTTCCATTAGGGCAATGGCAAAGGACCCTGCGGAGTTTAAAACATTGTGTTGTCCGGACATGGCTATCTCCACATTGGAAAATTTTTTATCTATAATCTTTAAATCAAAAATTTGTTTTTCTTCCTCTTGCCTTAAATTTTCTATTAAAATATCCGAGTCTTTTTCAAAGCCGTAGCTTAAAATTTCCTTTTCCTCTGTTTTAGCCAGACTTAAAAATTCATTTAAGTTTTCAATCCCATCTCAAATTAAAATCTTTCCCTCATCGGCTGTTTCTTCAATTAAAAATTTAAAGGCCCGGCGATAATCCTCCAAATTTTCATAAATATCGGCATGGTCAAATTCCACCGAAGTAATCAGAGAAATGTGAGGCTTGTAATGTAAAAATTTTGGAGCTTTATCAAAATAGGCCGTGTCATACTCATCCCCCTCAATAATGAAGTGTTCCGTTCTGCCATTCCCCAGAGAATAGCTTCTGTTATTTTTTTGCAAAACCCCGCCGATGAGATAGGCCGGGTTTTTTTGAGCCTCCAAAAAGATGGTGGTTAAAAGAGAAGTGGTGGTGGTTTTGCCATGGGTTCCGGCGACCACAATAGATTTTTTATCTTTAATAAAAAATCTGCCCACGGCCTCGGCTCCGGAAACCTGGGGAATATTTTTCTCCCGAGCATGGACAACCTCCGGATTATCGGGACGACAAACATTACCCACCACAAGCAAATCAACCTCTTTTAAATTATTTTTGGAATAGTCATTATATTCCAAACCCAAATCATCCAAAACCAAAGATATGGGGGGCTGGCAGTCATTGTCGGAACCGGAAAGTTTATAGCCGGCATCTTTGAAAAGTCCGGCAATGGAAGCCATGGCCTTACCACAGGCTCCGGAAATATGGACTCTTTTTATATCCTCGTCGGAAAGTTCCGGATTGGAAAAAATCCTTTTATCTCTGTCTTTAAATTTCAGAAGTTTTTTTTGATAATATTCTTGAGCTTTTTTTTTCATAGAAATATTTTACCAATAAACCCCCAACATTAAAACCCAATCTGTTATTTTTTAAAGAGTTTACTATACTTTCCTTTATGTTACCATAAAGTCTGCAAGGGCCAAAACCGATGTTTGGATTGTAATCTAAACCCGAGAATTCCAACCGTTTAAATTAAAATCTAATTTTCTGGATCCCGGATAGCTGACCAAGCACCACTTTTGAAAAAAATATTTAGTTGAAACTGAACTTTTTGTGATTTCAGGAACTAAAATTTTAAAACCTTTTCATTCCTACAAAAGTGGTGCTCGGTCGCTTCCGGGATAACAGTGACTAACAGTCGCAGTCAGGACAACCACCCTCGGTAGTTGTCATCCCGGAAGCCTTTTTTGTTTGCGAGCTTGCAAGCAAAAACAAAAAAGAGCTATCCGGGATCCAGGATTTTATTTTTATTTTTTTTTTTTTTGGATCCCGGAAGCCTTTCTTGATTTCTTTGTTTAAAGAATCAAGAATCTTTAAATACAATTCAATCTCAAATTTATATGTTTCATTTAAATTTAAATTCTTCAATCATTCAATTCCTTTTTTGCTAAACAGAGAACTCTTCGGATAAAGAATGGCATTTCTGAAGAGAAGACCATGAACCTTATTCTTAATCTGAGTTCTCTGCCTTACCAAGGATGATCTGGTTCTGGATATTTCTTTTCATTCCCTGACTTTTAAAGGAGAACAGTAGGCTTCCGGTAAAAGATTTACTCTTAGTAAATCAGCTAATATCTTCGCATCTATTTTATCTGTCTTTGCTTTGGCGGAAGATATGGCTTTAACTTTTAAAGGGTGGGCTAAATGAACTTCCACATTAAGCTTTTGGATAAATTCAATCTAGAAACAACTTTGACTAACCGGTTCCAGAACCAAATGAATTTCTTTTCCTTTTAGATCTTTTAGTTTTTGTATTTTTTTAATAAAAGCTCTTATCTCTTCGGGCGTGGTCTGAATGGTTTGTTCCATCAGCGCTTCTCCTAAATGCTTCATTACATAAAAAGACGAAGTCTTTTTGTGTAAGTCCATACCTATGTATATTTTTTTGAATTATTATTAGACATAAACATTTTCCTTAATGCTTGATAATGGCAAGCGAAAAAATTTTCACTTGGTTAAGGTATAGCAGGTGGGGTTTATGTCGTTAACATA
>JALVSO010000061.1 GCA_027024305.1 Candidatus Parcubacteria bacterium
GTCTATTGTATTTTTAAAATTTTTTAAAGAATTCCTGCTTTTTTCAAAACCTTATGAGCTCCTTGCTTGGCAATGGTCTTAATTGCTCTGGTGGAAAGAGTTAAATTGTAAGTCTTTCCGGTTTCCTCAACAAAAACTTTTTTCTTTTGTAGGTTTACTTGTCTTCTTCTTTTTCCTGTTGGATTAAATTGAGTGGCACGAATTCTGTTTGAATACTTTCCCCCAACCGTAGAAGTTTTACCTAGCACATCACATTTTTTTGCCATAATATTTTTTTAGTATGTGCTATAATAACACAAAATAGCTTTTTTTCAAGCTAAAAAATTAGATAAAATAAACAAGATATGGACATTTTAAACAGTTTAAACCCGGAAACGATAATTTTAATTGTTGTTTTGATATTTTCAATTATTATTCATGAAATGGCCCACGGCTACGCTGCCCTCTTTCTGGGCGATGATACCGCCGAGAGGTCCGGCCGTCTAACCCTAAACCCCATTCCCCACCTTGATCCCATCGGTTCAATTCTTCTGCCGGCTATTTTTATCCTTTCGGCCAGTCCGTTCTTTTTCGGCTATGCTAAACCGGTACCCTATAATCCTCAAAATCTGAGAAATAAAAAATGGGGGGATGCCATTGTGGCTCTGGCCGGCCCTCTCTCAAACCTGATTCTGGCTTTTGTTTTTATGCTAACCATGGCTTTGATGTTTTATTTAGGAAAAGGCAGTGAAATGACTTTTAGCATTTTAAGTTCCGCCGTTTTCTTGAATATCTTTCTGGCCGTCTTTAATTTAATCCCCATTCCGCCCCTGGATGGTTCCAAAGTTCTATTGGATATCTTAAAAAACAAATCGGTTTCCCTATACAGAAAAACTTCCCTGATTTTTGAAAAAAACCAATTTGTTCTCTTTGTCTTTCTTTTACTTTTTGTTTTCTATACCGACATTCTGGGTATCGTGAGTACCTGAATCTACGAATTTTATCAATCTCTTCTTTCTTTCTTATTTTAAATTATGGAAAAAGCTGAATTTTATCTGGTGGCCACACCCATAGGCAATATGTCCGACATGACTTTCCGGGCCGTGGAAATTTTGAAAGGGGTTGATTTAATTTTGGCCGAAGACACTCGGGTTTCCGGAAAACTTTTAAAACATTACGGCATTGAAACTAAAATGGCTTCCTACAATTCCCACTCTTCCGAAAAAACCAAGGAATATATTTTTTCTCTTTTGGAAGATAATAAAAAAATCGCCCTGATTTCCGATGCCGGCACTCCAACCATCTCCGATCCGGGAGTAAAAATCGTTTCCCAACTCTATGAAAATTTCTCCGACCAAATTAAAGCCGGTTTTTTGAAAATAATTCCCGTTCCCGGGGCTTCGGCCGTTCTGTCGGCCCTTTCCGTTTCCGGTCTACCGGCCTCGGAATTTGTTTTCTACGGTTTTTTACCCCACAAAAAAGGTCGCCAAACCATTTTTAAAGAAATTGCCGGAAATAATAAAACCTCGGTTTTTTATGAATCCCCCAATCGTCTGGAAAAAGCCCTGAAATCACTGTTGGAATTTTGCGGAGTGGGAAGAAAAGTTTTTGTAGCCCGGGAACTAACCAAACTCTATGAAGAGCATCTTTTCGGAACAGTGGAAGAAGTCTTGGAATTTTTTCAAAAAAATCCTCAGAAAATTCGTGGGGAATTCGTTATCGTGATTGAGGGAATTTAAAGCCCGCTGTTTATATTTTTGAAAAAGAACGAGGGCGCGGCCGCAGGTCGCGCCCTACTTTTTAACAGTCAAATTCAATATAATTCTTGCAATAGTATACACTATACTGTATACTGTATACTATGAATAGCACCAAAGAAAGAATTTACCAATACATAGAGAAAGTTGGGAAAAGCACCCCCTTTGAAATTTCCGAAAAATTTTTAATCGGTCGGGCCATGACCCATCGTCATTTAAAAAAACTTTTAGAAGAAGGGTTGTTGGAAAAAGAAGGATCGCCGCCACGAGTTTTTTACTCTGTAAAAAAGTCTGCTGAAAAAAGTTTTGATGAAAAAAAATACGATAAAAATATTTTTACAAAAGAAGAAAGTGATTATTTGGAAAAAAATTTTCTCTACATAACAGCGACAGGAAAAAGGATTTCCGGCAAAAAAGCCTTCCTTTTTTGATGTGGGGAACGAAATTTTAATCCTAAAAATAAAGCTAAAGAATATATTAAAATTTTGAAGAAATACGAAAAATTGAAAAATAATAATTTTTATGATGCCACCAACAAACTAAAAAACAGTTTTAAAAAAGTTTGTGCCGATAAATTACTCTATGCCGATTTTAATTCCATTGAAATTTTTGGAAAAACAAAGCTGGGGCAAATGGTTCTCTATGCCAAACAAAGTCAAAACCGCAAAGAAATGAAGAAGATAACTGAATTACTTAAAGATAATATTCACGACTTGATAAAAAGAGAAAAAATAGATTCTGTAATTTTTGTTCCACCAACGGTTAAAAGAGAATATCAGTTTATGACTTTTTTAGAGAGAAATCTAGAGTTGAATCTGCCGAAAATAAAAGTGATAAAAAAAATAAACGACATCGCCGTACCTCAAAAAACCCTAAAAAAACTATCCCACCGGCAAGAAAATGCCCGGGAAACTTTCGAAGTTGTTGATAATGTAAAATATAAAAAAACTTTAATTATTGATGATGCCGTGGGGTCTGGCTCGACCATAAATGAAATTGCCTGCAAATTAAAAACTAAAGATCTATCAAAAAAAATTATTGGGCTTTCCATTGTTGGAAGTCTAAACGGCTTTGAGGTTATTTCTGAAGTTTAGTTTTTCCTTATTTTTGTTTCTAAAAGGCGCGACCGCAGGTCGCACCTTTTCTTTTTCAAAATATTTTCTAGAAAGTTATAACTTAGAAGCAAGACTTCTTCATGAAGTTGTGGCTTAAATTTTTGGAAAATAGGCACTGGCATGAGTTAGAGTTTTTTGGGAAGTGGTATGATTTTTAAATCATTTTTCTGGATCCCGGATAGCTGAATTTTTCAGTCAAATTTTCTAAAGAAAATTTGAGAAAAATTTTGAGAAAAATTCGCTTCCGGGATGACGATTTAAGTTAGAAGTTGTAAGAGGCAGATTGTAAGAAAAAGAACAGCAACCGCGGGTTGCTGTCATCCCAGAAGCCTTTCTTGTTTGCGAACTTGTGAGCAAAGACAAAAAAGAGCTATCCGGGATCCAGATTCTAAAAAATATTAGAAAAAGGACGTAAAGGCAAAATTCGGTGGGTTTTGAACTAGGTTTTTTCTTTTTTCTTTCTCCGGTTTTTATGATTTTCAAAGTATTCATCTATCATCTTAATCTTT
>JALVSO010000062.1 GCA_027024305.1 Candidatus Parcubacteria bacterium
GAATTAAAGATTAAGATGATAGATGAATACTTTGAAAATCATAAAAACCGGAGAAAGAAAAAAGAAAAAACCTAGTTCAAAACCCACCGAATTTTGCCTTTACGTCTATTATTCAGAAGATGATTCCTCTATTGAATCCGAACCTTTTCTTTTTTTGGAATCAGATTTTAAATAATTAAAAAACCGGGATTCAACTTACAATCCAGGGCACCTCTTGTTTTTAAAGAATATTTTTGTTAAAATACCGATTATATGTTAAAAATTAAACTACAAAGAGTGGGAAGAAAGCACGATCCTTCTTTTAGGGTTGTTGTGACTGACCGAAGAACCGGTCCGAAGTCCAATAAGCACGCAGCTATTTTGGGACATTATGATGCAATCAGAAAGTCTGTTAAATTGAAGGTTGATGAGATAAAAGAATGAATTGCCAAGGGAGCTAAGCCTACCGATACGGTTCATAATATTTTAGTCAAGGAGGGGGTGATTGAGGGAAAAAAGAAGAATGTCTTGCCTAAGAAAACTCCGATTATCAATGAAGAAGAGGCTGCAACTGATGATGCGGGCACCGATAGAGAATCGGCTGAATCTTCAGACTCGGAAGCGACTGAAGAGGTTAACGAAAAGTCTGAGGAAAAAACTGAAGAGGTTGAAGAAGGAGAGGGGGGAAAAAAAGAGGACTAAATTCAGAAAAACGGTATGGGAGCCGTTTTTTTGTTGAAAATAATTTCCCTTTTTTCTTTTTTTTGGATATAATCCTCTTATGAGTAAAAGTGTTGAAATTTTGACCGTTCCGGTTTTAGATTTAGATTTTTTCTATTATTTAATTTATCTTTTCTTTAAGGACATAGCGGATTTTATCCTAAATCCTTTTTCTAAAGACACTCCCACCGATATCAATTTTATCAATGTTTATAAATACGCCACCAACGGGAAGGCGGTTGTTTCTCCCGAAGAGTATGAACGTTTTGGTAACGGTATAGCTTCGTTCTATGATGGCTACTCTCTTTTTAGACCTCCCCACGGGTTGGATTCTTTCGGGGGGCTTTCCGGCTGAATAGAAAATTTTTTTGTAAATCCCTATTGTGCCGATTGTCCTTCTTTTTTTGATTTATTTTTCGGAGGAATGAACTTTTTTATTTGAATGCTCTTTCTTTTGATTTTAAGCATTTTCATTTACCTAAAATTTAGAGAAATTTCCCTGAAAAAGATGGAAGCGGTTGTCTATGATACGGTTTATCAGAAAGATTTTGTGGAGAGTTCAAACAAAAAAGCTCAAAGGTGGCAAAAGATCTTAGACTTAACCAATTCCGAAAACGAAAATGATTGGAGGGCTGCTATTATTGATGCAGATAATTTTTTGGAGGAGGTTCTGGAGGAAAATGGTTATCCCGGGGCCACTTTGGGTGAGAAATTAAAAACGGCCAATTTTTCAACGGTGCAAAATGCTTGGGAGGCCCACAAGCTAAGAAATGAAATAGCCCATAACTCAAGTTTGATTTTAACTCACCGGGATGTTAAAAGAGCTATCGCCAATTTTGGTCAGGTTTTTTCGGAATTTTATCATCTCTAGTTTATTATGTGTCGTTTCTATAAAATGAAATTAAATAGGAACTTTATTTTATTTCAATGGGGGGTTAGGGTTTTAATTAAGGCTATTTCAGAATAGTGCACAGACTCCCATGCGGATTTTTTTGGAAAAACTTGATAATTTAGATTACCGAACTGAGGATCCGATATCTTTCCCTTGCCTGCAGGAAGACTAAGGCCCCCAAACCCCCTCGGACAAGGATGTCAGGGGGGGGGGGGTTTTGTTTTTGATGTCTCAGGGCATATTTTTTTTAAAAAAATACGTCCCTGGGGCATTGAAAAAGATATTGAAAAGTTTTCCTTTACTTTCATTTAAAAATTGTTATAATATCGGAGATTAGAAAACCGGAGACAGTTGGTCAGAATAAAATCTTTATTCTATAATTCCGACCGAGGTTTTAAAAACTTTTTGTTTTTAAGAACTCCGGCTTTCGGTTATTCCGAAAGTTTTTCTTTTCATAAAATATTATTATGGCAGTAACAAGACAAGTAAAGGAAGAGGCGTTAAAGAAAGCGAATGATATTTTCGCCAATGCTCAATCTGCGGTCTTTGTTCATTTTTCCGGCATTGAGGGAGAGGAGGTGAGAAATATGCGGGCCAAAATGAAGGAAGAGGGTGTCGGCTACAATGTGATTAAAAAAACTTTAATCAAAAAAGCGGCCGAAAATTCATCCGTGGAAGGAGAATTGCCTGTTCTGGACGGCGAAATTGCTCTTGCTTACTCCGAGACGGACGCCACGGCTCCCGCCAGACTGGTAAAGGAATTTGCCAAGTCAACGGGAGACAAGGTGGAGATAGTTGGTGGAATTTTTGAAGGAAAGTTCCAAAACAAAGAAGAGATGATGGAGATTGCCAATATTCCATCTCTTGATGTATTGAGAGGAATGTTCGTTAATGTGATCAACTCTCCAATTCAAAGGATGGCCATTGCTCTCGGACAGATAGCGGAGAAAAAAGCCTAGACAATTTTAAAAAGATTTAAAATTAAAAAATTATAAATTAAATTTAATAAATAATTATGACAGAAGAAGTAAAGAAAGATGATGCGGTGGTGGAAGAAACCACTGCCACAGAAACCGTTGAGGAAACTAAGACCGAAGAAACTCCTGCTGCTGAAGAAAATGCAGTTGAAGAGACAAAGGAAGTTGAGGTTCCGGCTGAATTTAAGGACATTGTTGAAAAAATTGAAAATATGTCCGTGATGGAATTAAACCAATTGGTAAAAGTTTTTGAAGAAAAATTTGGTGTTTCCGCTACGGCCGTAGCTGCCGGACCTGCTGCCGGAGGTGATGCCGGAGGAGCGGAAGAAAAATCAGAATTTGATGTGGAACTTACCAGCGCCGGAGAATCAAAGATCGGTGCCATTAAGGCTGTGAAGACCGCTCTTGGACTTGGTCTGAAAGAGGCCAAGGATATGGTGGAAGGAGCGCCGGTTGTTGTGAAAGCCGGAGCTTCCAAAGATGAAGCGGAGGAGTTGAAGAAGGCCCTTGAAGAAGCCGGAGCAACAGTTACCCTGAAGTAATAAAGAGAAAACTCGCTCAGATTTTTATTCCGTGCGGGTTTTTCTTTTTTTTTAATGTCCGACCTCCGGGTTGGGTGAAATCCCTCGCCTTCAGGCGAAGACTTCAGTTAGTGATATAATAAACGATATGAATAACGCATATCGTAAATCATCACACTCACTTTTCAAAATA
>JALVSO010000063.1 GCA_027024305.1 Candidatus Parcubacteria bacterium
CACTACATCTGAAATATGGTCAGGAGAGATCTGAAGAAGAGATTGTTGGTTATTGACGAAGCCTGGACTATGATGAAATCGGAAGATGCCGCCTCTTTCCTTTTCGGAATGGCTAAGAGAGGGAGGAAATATTACCTGGGTCTATCTACAATAACCCAGGATGTGGGAGACTTTCTATCATCTTCCTATGGAGTGCCCATCATTACCAACTCTTCCATGCAAATTCTTTTAAAGCAATCACCCACAACCATTGATAGATTGCAGGAGGTTTTTAACCTGACCGATGAGGAGAAAAATCTCTTGATTGATGCCAATGTGGGGGAGGGTATATTTTTTGCGGGAACCAAGCACGCAGCCATTAAAATTATTGCTTCCTATACGGAAGATCAGATTATTACTTCTGACCCATCCCAGATTCTGGCCATTAGAAAGGCTAAAAAGAAAATTTAATTTTTTAAAATATGTTTTTTGAGGGGGTTTCTAAAAAAATTTTAAAGATTTCTTTGCTTTTTTGTATCTTTTGAGCTCCCGCATTTTCTTCGGCTCAAATTATTTTTACGGAGATTATGTCCAATCCCAAGGGTTCGGATGCGGGGCGGGAATGGGTGGAGATAAAAAATACCTATAATTTTTCCCTTTCTTTGGAGAAGTATAAGTTTTGCGAGGGCAAACCGACCTGTCATTCCTGGGCCAAGGATAAAAATGGTAATTTTGAAATTGCCTCGGGTCAGCGCGCCATTATCACCGATGATAAAGAGAAGTTCATGACCGATTATCCCAATTACAGCGGTTTGATTTTGGTTTCCACCGGTTTTACTCTGACCAATACGGGAGAGCTGATCCAGATTAAAAACCCCGACGGAAATTTGGATGATTCTTTGACCTATGCTCCCGACCCCGATGCCGAAGAGGGAGATACTCTATCCCTTTTTGATGATGTTTGAAAAAATTCTCAGCCGACACCGGGGGCGGATAATGTCTATAAAGAGCCCGGTTCCGACGGTGACGGAGGGAATGATGACGGCGATGATGATGTTCACCGTTCCTATGTCCAGATCAGTGACCGCATAAACGGCAAGAAAAAGCTAATGGCTGAAATCGATGAGCCCGGTGTCCTAATGGCCGGAGCCAGAATCGCTTTCTACGGACGGGCCTACGGTTTGAGCGGGGCTGAAATTTCCGGCATAGATTTTTATTGGAACTTTGGCGACGGAAAGAAAGACTATGGTCAGCGGGTTCATCATTCCTATTTTTTTCCGGGAAGTTATATTGTTAATTTAACGGTTAAATCAGGTCATTTTACCGGAGAAACTCGTTTGAAAGTTGAGGTGATTGAGCCGCCCATTGAAATTGTTGAAGTTAAGGAAAGCAAAAGGGGGGAGATGGGTTATATAAAAGTGAAAAACAATTCCGATCATATTTTAAATTTGGAGGATTGGATGCTCTTTGCTGATGGGGAGCACTTTTTAATTCCGGAGAAAACTTTTATTGATAAAGGGGGAGAGCTAATCTTTCCCAATAATATAACGGGTTTGAGAATTTTTAATAACGAAAGTAAAAGAAGCCGAGTGCAATTGCTTTTGCCCAACAGAGAAAAATTTATGGAGTTTGATTATTCTGAAAAGGAGAAGAGTGGGGGCGATTTGCAAAGCGGAGAGGCAGAGAAAGAAGAACCTATGAAAAAACCGGACCCCATATCTGTTCCTAAAAAAGTGCCCGTTGCGGCTGTAAAAAAACCGGTTAAAAAGACTTTTCCGGTTTCAAGCGGGACTAAAAAAGAGGACGAAAATAGAGTGGAGACTAAAAGCTTTGGAGAGAAACAAAGAGCTGACTTCATCGGAGCTCTTGAGAGTTCAAGGTCGGAAAAGCTTGTTCTCAACAAACGAGATGATTTTTTGAAGGATAATTTTTTCTTTCTTTTGGTTATTTTACTTTTGGGTTCGGCTGTTGGCGGAGTAGCCTACCTGAGAAAGAATGAGTTTGCGGGGGGAGAAGATGGCGGAGGAGATTCGGAAGAATATCGAGAAAGAGTGGCAGAGGAGGCGGAGGAGTATGAGATTGAGGAAATTAAGTAATTGTGTTATAGTTTTTTTGGTTTTAACTTAATTTGAGGGTAAAGAAAATGGATAATTTTGGTGTGTGGGATTTTGTAAAGATTTATTTGTATGTTCCTCCGATGTTCATTATTTTTTTTGGGATGATAGTTTTTGTCCTCGAAAAGGCTAATGATCAATTCGGAATTTTTCAAAAAACCGGAGGAGATTATCTTCGCCGGTTAATGAATATTTCGGCAGAGGTAGTCCAGGTGGTTTGTGAGTTTTGGGCACCGGTCTTTCTGCTCTCCATTATTATCTATGACTCCATTGTGGCTAGATTTTTGCCAAAGAAAAATCATGGAAAGGATATTATGGAGGTTCTTAGACTTTTGGCCATGGAGAAGGGGGTAGAAAGGTTTTTTTCTCGACAAGAAATCCTGGAAAGATTGAGAGAGATGAATTCCTATTATAAAAAATGGGATGATAAAACTGGTCGAGTAAAAATTCTAGTCTTTTTGTCGCAGATGTATGGAAAGGGACTGGTTGAGAAAAAGGTTTCTCGTAAAAGTGGTAGATCGGATCTTTATTGGAGGAGGAAATTCGGTGAAGAAGTTAAGGATGATAAAAAAGAAAAAGATCCAGCCGGAAAACTGGTGGAGGAAAAATAAATTTTCTGACTTTTATAAAATTTCAAAGCTTGCTTCGCCAAGCTTTTCTTTTGTTTTTAATAATTTTTAGAAATCTGCTAAATGTCTTTGGGTATTACACATAGAACTTGACTTAATCTTATAAGTCTGTTAATCTATAATTAGAAACGACCAATGGTGGTCGTAAGCAAAGGAGAATATCATGAAAACATTATTGCTTTTTTTTGTTTTTTTCATGGCAACCTCGGTTGCCACATCAGCCCCTACTTGCCTGGTAAATGGAAAGGTAATGGAGGCCGGAGAAGAAGAAACCTTTTTCTCTGGTGTGGATAATATCTGCACCGGAGTCTACACTGTGGAAGTGATCTGCCATGAAGATGGTAGTATCACAGATGGGGGCGGCGGAAATATCGATGATGTTGTGGGTGTATATCAGTATACCTATGAGCAGTGTTACAATTTCCGCTGTGACAACGACAAGGGGGGGTTTTTCTACAACAAATATGGGGATGTTGTGGAATACAAAATCCGCTATTGTCAACTGCCA
>JALVSO010000064.1 GCA_027024305.1 Candidatus Parcubacteria bacterium
GTATAGTTTATGCATTTTTAATAGACACAAAAGATACCGGATGGAGGGCTACAACTATTACTAAAACCATAGATGTTTATGGAAAATGTAAAAAAGTAACTAAGGTTTCAGGGCAAGATGTCTTTGTGCCAACAAAAACAGAAGCGGAGTGAGATGCATTTTTATCAGGATATCCAAGTAATATAAATCTATCAGCATGTTGTGTTGATACTAGTTGATCACCAAGCGCTTCAAGTATTTGTAGTGATACAAGTTTTATTCAAACATCTAACTGTGGAAACCACAGAACGGTTAATGGTTCAAAAGATTGTAATTGTTATTATGATGGTCTATCAACTGCTAACGGGAGTAGTAATGATTATTATTCCACAATAGGATATCAAAATTGTACTTACAATTATCAAGCATACACATGTGATGAGGGGGTATGGAAAAACGGAAATATTGTAGAGGGCCCCGGGGATTCCATTTATAACACCAGGGGTGATCAGTGTTTTGTTAGTGGTTTAAATCCTTGATGTGAATATCATCTTGGGGGCAGTTTTTGTTCTTCCTCCAATACCATTACTGAATGATGGTGAACATATTGCAGCCAAGCCGCCAGTGGTAATGATGGTGACCCGGGTAGCGGTACAGCAATAGAGGGTTGTGTTTATCAGAGGTATGTTTCCAATAACCATAAGTATATTTGGCATTGTCCAAGCAGTACACCTTGTTAAACTTTAAAGTTTTCCGAGGTAAAAAGACGGCTAAGAGATTAGTCATTGAAGCCGAAATGCCGGCCAAAAAAGAAGCGCTTCAGGATACAGGCAAGAGATAAGAGAAAATAGAAAAAAAAAAACAACCTTAAGGTTGTTTTTTTAAATAAGTTTCCAACACATCGGATGTGTTGGGTGGCATACTTTAAGTCTTTCTTAGGATTTTGGTGTCAAGATTTTGGTGAAAGATGAGGTTAAATTATTTAGTGCAATTGAGGGGTAGTTATACCATTTCCAAAAAACTCTATCTCATAACAGCGCCTATTTTCCAAAAATTTAACCCCCGACTTCATGAAAAAGCCTTGATTTAGATTACGCACCTTCATTTTTTCATTTTGACGGGAATTAAATTTTTGAAAAGAGCGCAGAGCTTTTTTGGAAATGGTATTAATAATCCACCAAAAATCATTCATTTCATTTTCAATATGATATAATGACTAAGATGATAGAAGGCAAAGTCAGCAAAAATAAAAAATATTTTATTTTTAATATTAATTCTACGGGAGTAACCGCTTCTTTGGTTTCTTTTGATGAGAAAGAAAATAAACCACGAATAGAGTATTCTTCCTCGGAGAATCTGCCTTTGAGAGAAAATGTCGTTATTGATGATTTTAAAAAAGAAACCGGCAATCTGTTGAGAAAGACTTGTTTAGACTTGACCAACTATTTAAATATAACCGAGGGTATATTTAATATTGAAAAAGCTTTTGTTTTTTTATCACCCCCCTGGGTCAGAAGGAGTATTCAAACCGTTATTGATGAAAGAATTGAACCCTTTGAGGTGAAAGAAGATGAGCTGGAATACTTTCTGGCGGGGGCCGGCCGGGCTATGGACGGTGAAGAGCTCCTATCGGCGGAAATTTTTTCGGTAAAGGCTAACGGCTATGATGTTTTTTTAAATGATTTGATTGGAAAAAAGATTTCCAGATTGGAAATTTCTCTAATGGATGGTTATTTTAAAAAAGAAGATAAAGAATATCTGGAAACCATTATTAAAAATGAATTTTCTTTTTTAAAAGTGAATTTTTCCGCCTTTTTACCGGTATTTCTGAGAAAGGTTAAAGAGCTTTATGATATTAGGGATGATTTTGTTTTTTTGGATTTCACCGGAGAAGTTTTAGATTTGGGCTTTTTTAAGGATATGAATATAGTTTTTTTGCAGACCTTGGAGTTTGGAAAAAATCATATAGTTCGGGAGATTTATAAAAGAAAACTGGCAAAGTCTTTGGCTGAAGCCGAATATCTTCTCATTCTTTATCTTAGGAAAGAAATAGATTCGGGGTTGGGGGCAAAAATCGCTTCTTTGATTATTGATTTGGCTGAAGAAATAAACCAAAGAATTGAAGAGAGTTTTTCTCCATTTAGTCAAAGATTATATTTCCAAAAGGCTTTTGTCTTATCTTCCGGTCTCATAAATCACTTGATAGAAGGTTTATTGCCCTTTGAGAAAGTTTATTATTTAGGTAAATCCTATTTGAAAAATGAAATTTTATCCGATGATGAATATTTTGACAATTTTATGGCTATGGAGGCAGATTTTCTCTATAAAAAATTTTTATAGTTTTTTGACTAGAGCCGCTCAGGTTTCTTACTTTTGTTTTGATAAAAGAGATAATTACTGTATAATAGGGCTAATCATTGATATTTAAAAAATAATATGTTAACAAGACACAGGGGTAGAGAGTTGGTTGTGCAGACTCTTTTTGCTTTGGATTTTAGAGGAAAATTGAAAGCAGAGGCTGAAGAAATTGAGAAGTTTTATCAAGAAGTGGCTTCTTCTATTTACGAAATTCCGAAGGGGAAGAAGGATTCTTTTTCCCGTGATTTGCTCTTTGGAGTTTTAAAAAATTTGGAAAAAATAGATCAGGTGATAGACCGGGCCACCCCCGATTGAGGCGTTCAGAGAACGGCCATTGTAGACAGAAATATTTTGAGGTTGGCCATTTATGAGATGCTTTTTGCCGATTCCGATGTTCCTCCAAGGGTGGTGATTAATGAAGCTATAGAAATAGCTAAAAGTTTCGGCCATAAAAAATCCCATAAATTTGTTTCCGGCGTTTTGGGGACGGTCTATGAAATCGGTGGTTTGAAAGAGAGGGATGATGAGCTTAGAAAGGATAAAAAAATTATTGAAAAAAGAAAGGTCGGAGCCATGCCCTACTATTTTAAAGACGGAGAACCCATGATTTTAATGGTTCATAATATTTTTAATAAATGAACTTTGCCCAAAGGGACTCCGCCGGAGGGGGCTGAAGATATAGATGAGGCTTTGGGGGCTGTCCTGTTGGAAAAAATCAACGCCGAAGGTGAGGTGGGAGAATTGATTGGAGAAAACGAATATCGTGCCGGAGAAAATAAGAAGTCCGTTACCAAAAAGGATATCCATTACTATCTTTTTGAGGTTAGTAATCCGGATGAGATTAAATTAAACAAGGAAAGAAAGGGTTTGAATAATTTAAAATGGTTTTCAGTGAAGAATTTTAAGAAGGTGGACAAATATGATGATATGGCGGAGATTCTGGAGAGCGGGCTGGAGAAAATTTTAGCAATGAAAAAATAGACTATGATTGATTTGAAAAAGTTTGAAAAAAAGATAGGTTTAAATTTTAAGGATAAGAGTCTTCTGGAAAAGGCTTTTATTCATCGTTCCTATACCAATGAGGGGGGGAAGGGAATGGAGCATAATGAAAGAATTGAATTTTTGGGAGATGCCGTTTTGGAGCTCTCGGCCACGCAATTTTTATACGATAAATTTCCTCAAGAAACGGAGGGGGTTTTGACGGCCTATCGTTCAGCTTTGGTTAATACGGAATCTTTGGCTCGTGTGGCCAAGGAGTTGGGTATGAATGATTATATTAGAATGTCCAAGGGAGAGAGAACGTCGGTTAAGGGTCGGGACCATATTTTGGCCAATACTTTTGAAGCTTTAATCGGTGCCATTTATTTGGATCAAGGTTTTGAAAAAGCTGACGAATTTTTAAAGAAACATTTGTTTGATTACATTGATGAAATCGTAGCCAAAAAACTTTATAAGGATCCCAAGTCCTATTTTCAAGAACAAGCCCAGGAGCATGTTCGCATAACTCCGGAATATAAATTGGTCAAGCATGAAGGACCGGACCATGATCGGGTTTTTGTAATGGCCGTTTATTTGGGCGACGAAGAGGTAGCTCGTGGAGAAGGAAGTTCCAAACAAAAGGCTGAAGTGGACGCTGCCAGAAAAGCTTTGGAAAAGAAAAATTGATTTTAGAATTTTAGGCCAACCGTGCTATAATTAGCCGCAATTTCTATGACAACCATCAGACATTATATTCACGAATACGGAAGACTTTTTGCTTTCCTTTTGGTTTTGGCTCTCCTGGGTTCCATTATTATTTGGGCGGTTTTTTTCTCGGACATTGTCAAAAATTTTTTCCTGTGGTTGGATAATTTCATCAGAACCCAACCTCGCTATGTTTATCTGGTGGCTTTTCTGGCCGCCGTGGCCGAGGGGACGGTCTTATTGGGGGTTATGCCCGGCACAACCTATGTTATTACTATGGGTATCTTCTGGTCCCGGGGTTTGGTGGATCCTTTTTTGCTTTTCCCCATTGTTATAACGGGAGCTTTTTTGGGAGATTTTTTAGGTTATGCCCTGGGTTCTTTTTCTTCAAAACATTTTCTTTTTAATTATAAAAAAAAGAAGCCCTATCTTCTAGCTCGAGAATTTGTTAAAAAACATGGGGCCAAATCGGTTTTTATGGCCAGATTTATTTCCGGTATAAAAGAGGTGGTTCCTTTTACAGCCGGGATTTTGCATATGGATTTAAAGAAATTTATTTTTTGGAATTTTTTGGGTGGAGTTGGTTGGTCTGTTTTGTGGATTATGGCCGGTTATGTTTCCGGAAGCTTTGTAACCAGGTTGGAGTCCATGGTTAAATATATTGGAGTGATTATTTTAGTGTTTTTAATTTCATCGGCCGTGGTATTTTACCGAAAAAATAAAGAAACTTTGATTTTGCATGATGAGGTCTAATCCGCTTTTTAAAAATAAAAGTCTCGGGCTCAGAATACAATCCAAGAAAGTTTTTTGCTTATTTTTTTCTTTGGAGTATAATTAGAGAATTATAAAATTTAAGTTAAAAAAAGATGCTTTATTTAATTATTTTCGGATTAATATTTTTCCTGCTTGTTTTTATCAGGCAGATTAATCAATATCAGAGAGGAGTGATGTTTACCCTGGGAAAGTTCACCGGAATTAAAAACCCCGGTTGAAGGTTGGTTGTTCCCATCTTTCAAAGAATGCACAAGGTTGATATCAGAACCAAGACCGTGGACGTGCCGGATCAGGAAGTAATTACCAAAGATAATATCCCGGTTTCCATCAATGCGGTGGTTTATTATTCCATCGTTGATGCCGGTAAGGCCATTTTAGAGGTGGAGAATTTTTACTATGCTATCTCTCAACTGGCTCAAACGACTATGAGAAACACCATCGGGGAAAGAACTTTGGATGAAATTTTACAGCAAAGGTCCGAAATTGCCGAGAAAATTAAAAATGAATTGGATTCCTATACGGATAAGTGGGGCATTGACGTTTCTCGTTTGGAGCTGAAAGATGTTATCATTCCCGACAATCTAAAAAGAACCATTTCCAAGGAGGCCGAGGCCGAGAGGGAGAAGAGGGCGGTTATTATTAAAGCCCAGGGGGACCGGGAGGCTGCTGAAAATTTGGCTCTGGCCGCCCAGAGGCTATCGGAGGTGCCGGGGGCCATGCATCTGAGGACCTTACAGGCCATCAATGACCTATCTTCCGACCAGTCCAACACCACCATTTGAATGGTTCCGACAGAAGTCTTGAGGGCGGTGGAAGGTTTTTCCAAGAAAATCAATTCGGAAGTGGATTAAAAGGATCAAGGTGGAAAGAATAAAATATACAAACTCCGGAGAGAGTTATAAAAGAGGAGAGGAGCCGGCTCATTTTTTTGATTTATTTAACGAAAAAGGTGAAAAAATAGGAGAGGCTGAGGTTAGATATTTATCAAAGCCTATGCCTCACTATCAACTTTCTGATTTGTTTGTTAACCCCCAATATCAAGGTAAGGGCTTTGGTTCAAAAATTTTAGATCAAGTAGAGGATTTTCTTAAGAAAAGAAAAAAGCCCGGTGTTTTGGTTGATGGTATCAATGATGAAAGATTTATGGGTATGTATCAAAGAAGGGGATGGGTTCAGTTGGTCAATGATGAGACACTTCTGGGTTTTAATTTACCGGAAAATTTAGACAAAAGGCTTTTTGAGGCTTACGGGCAAAGATATACTTTTTTTGATGAAAGAAAATCTTCTAAATCTTAAATTCCTTTCTGATTTTCTTTTCAAATCTTTCCATTTTTTCGGCATCTTTTTCGTTTAGATGATCGTAGCCTTTCAGATGGGCCAGGCCGTGGATGAAAAGAAAATCTAAAAAGTTTTCGGGCTTTCGTTCTCACTTTTTAGCTTCTCGTTGGGCATTTGGTCAGTTGATAAAAATCTCTCCCATATCTCGATCTACGGGAAAAGACAAAACATTGGCCGGATAATCTTTTTTTCTGAATTTCTTGTTTAAAGACCTGGATTTTTTATCTCCGATAAAAACCAGAGAGAGGTCGTAGTTTTTACCCAAAACTTTTTCTTTCATAGCCAGTCACAGCTTTTTCTTAAAAGGTGGGTTATTTTTTAAACTGCTGGATATTTCAAAATTATCACTCATCTTTCCATTTTATCATAAAATAACTTGAAACTATTATGATATTATGCTATTATGTAGCTCATAATTTAATAAATAACTTTAAAAATATGACAAAAAATGTAGAAGTGGTGGCCGAGGCCAAAGATAATTCAACGGGGCTTTTAAAAAAATTTACTCAAAAGATGAGAACGGCCGGGGTTATTCAAAGAGTAAAATCTATCAGATACAGTGATAGGGCTTTGTCTGACTTTAAAAAGAAGAAGGAAAAGCTGAGAAAAATGAAAAGATTGGCTGAGCTTGAAAGAGCAAAAAAACTGGGCAAGAAAGTTGATTCTTGGAGATAGGGACCGCCGAAGGCGGTTTTTTGGAAAATGGAAAAAGAAGGGGGCGCCTTCGGCGCCCCCTTCTTTTTCCATTTAGAAATAGGTTATTGGGATTTTTGTCCACGTACTGGTACGTGGGACCATATTTTCTTTTCGGTTTTTTTCTTGAGTTGTGACCGCTGTCCACGTACTGATGCGTGGGACTATATTTTCTTTTCTTTCCTTTTTATCCATTTTATTGGCGTAAATGAAAAACCAACGGAGGCTGTTGGTTTTATTGGTTTTTTAAGTCGCCCGCCAATGTAAATGTTAACTTAACCCTATTTTATTAATTTTTTAACGTATTTCCCCACATCCTTAATCGGTATTTCAGTTTGAGAGAAATCGCTCATCCTCCTTATTAATACTTTGTCTTTTTTGGCCTCCTGTTCTCCGATAATCAAGACATATTCTGACTCTTTGGCGGCGGCCCTTTTAATTTGCTCGGAAATTTTTTCTTTATCAATATCATAGGAAACCGGAACTCCGACTTTGGCCATGGCGTCAATAATTTCAAGATATTTTAGTTTTGAGGTTGAGCCTATTTTTAACAGATGAATATTTATCTTTTTTTTAAGAAGTTTGACTTTTTTATTTTTCTTTTTCTGGAAGTTCATGCTCAAACCGATGGCGGAAACTTTCTTTTTTTTCAAGACATCGCCGCCTATTTCGTCATAGCGCCCCCCAAAGGCCACCTCTTCGACTTCTTTTTTTCCCGGAGCCTTGGCCATTATTTTAAAAATTATTTTGGAAAAGAATAATTTGGAGCCGGTCATATTTTCATCTATGAGATAGTCAATACCGAATGATTCTAAAAATTCAATGGTATCTTGAAAGTGTTCAATGCTCCTTTTGGATAAAAATTGCATGGGGCTTGGGGCCCGAGCATTTATTTCTTGAAGATATTTCTTATTAAAAGTATAGTATATGGATAGCGGGTCTTTTGTTATTTTTTTTTGCTCAATGGCTTTTAGTTCAGAGCGATTTTCTTTATAGAAGGCCGACAAAGCGCTTTTGAAAGCTTTTTGTGACTCCCTATCACCGATGGCATTGAGAATAACGGTAAAATCGGAATAGCCTTCGTTTTCCAAAATTGAAATGGCCGTTTTGATAACGGTGGCTTCGGCCAGTGCCGATTCCACGTTGATAATGTCCATGCCCATGCCGGAAGTTTTTTTGACCACCGGTTTTTTATAAAAAAACATTTTTAGGGGAGAAATTCTCTTGGCACCCAGTTCGCTTTTGAAGCTTTTTAGAATTTTTAACTTTTCATCTTCAACCAGATTATTGTCTTTAAAAATTTTTTCTTCCACATCGACAAAGTCAAAGCCATAGTGGTTGGCAATGTAGTCGGACTCGTGATTAATAATATTCTTTTTTTTAATATCGTCTATTTGCATCTTTCGGAAATTATACCATATTTGTTTTTCATCCCTAAGTTTCCCATTCTCTTAAATTATCCACAAAAGACTTGTTTTTATCCAACATAGTTGATAGAATTGTAATCAGATAGGAATTTTATTCCGTATCTTGACATATAGTATAAATTATATTATACTATTATTGACTTCATTTGTCAAATTAAAAGGTTAGAATCCTTTAAAAATATTAAAAAGGCTCGATCAAAATTAACCAGCGGGGGTGATCGAGCTAAATTAAGTGCCCCCAAATTTTAATAATATGAAAAAATTTTTGATGTTATTCTTAACTATGGCTCCAACCATTATGTTGGCCAGTAGCGCTCCCGGAGAGGATGTTGCCAGCAAGAAAGGAACTCTTGGCTCAATTATAGAAACTCTTTCAAATATGGCCGAGAGTCTTTACGGATTGATTATCACTTTAATTATTATTGCTTTTGCTTGAGGTATTTTGAAATTTGTTTTTCAATCCGGTGAAGAACAGGAGAAGGGAAAAAGCTATATGATTTGGTCAATCGTAGCCATTACCATTTTGATGTCAATTTGGGGAATTGTAAAAATTTTCCAGTCAACCTTTGGGGCCGACGATAAGACCATTGATGCTCCAAATATTCCAAAGCTTAATAATCCGAATAAATAATTTCTATGGCTGTAAGCGACACAGCTTTTGAATCCGGGATTAAGACCATTACCCACAAGATAGTTGACGTTCTGATTACTCCCATAGAGTGGTTACTGATTGGAGCTTCCCTGGTTATGTTCTTTTATGGGTTGGTGGTTTTTTTGGCCACCTCCGAATCGGCCAAGAAGGAAGATGGTAAGCGCCATATGCTCTGGGGCCTGGTAGGTTTATTCATTATCTTTGCCGTCTGGGGAGTAGTGACAATTGTGGGTGATACGGTCAATTCTTTAAGATAGAAAGAGAAAAAAGAAGTCCATTCGGGCTCTTAGATTATAGGTTGAACCCGAGAATTCCAACTGTTTAAAACCTGATTTTAATTTATTACTCTGGATCCCGGATATTGGACCAAGCACCACTTTTGAAAAAATATTTAGCTGAAACTTAACTTTTTGCAGTTTCACGAACAAAAGGTTTAAAACCTTTTATTCACACAAAAGTGGTGCTCGGTCCATTCCGGGATGACAAACACTAAAAGTGCTTGTCCTGACAGCAACCATCGGTTGCTGTCATCCCGGAAACCCCAGCACTTTTATAAAATATAAAATTATCATTTTTGTTTTCTAAAAAATGAAATATTAAAATTTTAGTCTATTATTTTTGGGAAAAAGTGCTGGGAGTTATCCGAGATCCGGATTA
>JALVSO010000065.1 GCA_027024305.1 Candidatus Parcubacteria bacterium
GGTGGAGGGGGCCGGAAATCATCCGACCCCTCTCCGGGTCGGGGGAGGCGAGGTGGCAGCGCTCGCCTATGGCCGCCTTTGGCGTCCTCTACCTCCCCCATTTTTTGGCAGCCCCGTTCTCCGAATATGGGAGACTGCCGGCCCAGGGGTCCGGTCCTCTTTTAAGACAATGTCACGACCCCCGCGATGACATTGCCCGAGCCACCTTTTTTACAGGTCAGTGGCGAGCCTGTTACCCTAGCTAACGCATTTTCGATACCTCCTCGCTTTGGCGTTTTTGGGATGGTATTATTGTAACATAAAGGAATAAAAAGTCAAGCTTTTTTCAAAACCTTTAAAATACCCTGAAAGTCTTGAAAAATAAGGACTTTGTAGCGATAACTTTAAAATTAAGTTTTTTTAAGACTTAATTTTAACCTTAATTCATTGAATTACAGAGTAGGTTTTACAGCCCAAACAGTAGGAGAAAAAGATTTCCAAAAAGGTGGCAATCATAAAAATAATAACGAGGGTTTCCGTAACCATTCTAAAATAGTGGTCCTGCTCTTGACAATCCCGGGTACAAAAAACTTCTCCCTGGATGGATATAAAAATAGCCAGGGAAAAGAATAGGCCGATGCCGGCGGCGAATCTTTTGGGAGCCGCTCCAATGGGCTTTGGTTTCATTTTTAAAATTCCATGGATAACTAAGCGAGCCAAATATTTCAGAGGGGAAAGTTCGGCTTTATAGATTCTGGCTAGAAAATCCAGGGTCAGAAAAAGAAAAATCCACCGGGAATAGAAAAAACCTAGGGGGATTAAAATTAAAACAAAGAAAGCGATCAAACGAACAATATGTTCATCCACGGTTGTTTTGGATATGGGGCAGGTATATTTCATGATTAAAATTATACCACGAAAGAAAAGATATTTTTGACACTTTGTTCTAAGAGTAAAGCGAATTACCATGCTTCTTCGACACAAAACCGACCTTGCCGGTCGGTCTTTGTGCCGGAGGCGGGACTTGGTCACCCAGCATGGGCTCCAAACTACAACGACACCGGAAGCCTCATGCGCGCGACCCCGCCGGGCAGACACCGAGCACCACTTTTGAAAAAATGTTTAAATAAGACTTTAACTCTTTTTGATGCACTAATTAAAACTATAAAAATTTTTATTCTTGCAAAAGTGGTGCTCGGTATTGTCCGACTTTTTTCAAGTCCCACCTCCGGCTACAAAAAACACAAAAAAACCCCCAGACGGGATTTTTTTGGATTTTTGTGCCGGAGGTGGGACTTGGCGTCAAGTTGCTAAGCTCATCAGCACCTCCGTTTCACTCCGGAGCTTCTTCGCTAAGCACTTCCTGCCCGGGCTCGGCTGTCGTGTCCACTCCACTGCCACGACATGCCTCCGCCTTTCAAGTCCCAACACAGGGCAAAGCAGTTTGCTCTGCTCCTCCAGCGCAAAACCGACCTTGTCGGTCGGTCTTTGTGCCGGAGGTGGGACTTGAACCCACAAGGCTTGCGCCACACGATTTTGAGTCGTGCGTGTTTACCAATTTCACCACTCCGGCATACCATATTCAATTATTTTAAAGTTCAACTTTTCTCTTTGGGCACTCCGCTAAAATCTGATTCGAGTCAAGCAGTGTCTATCAATTTCACCACTCCGGCATACCATATTCAATTATTTTAAAGTTCAACTTTTCCCTTTGGGCACTCCGCTAAAATCTGATTCGAGTCGAGCAGTATTTACCCCAAAATAAATTCAGCCACCACTCCGGCATACCATATTCAATTATTTTAAAGTTCAACTTTTCTCTTTGGGCACTCCGCTAAAATCTGATTCGAGCCGAGCAGTGTTTATCCCAAAATAAATTCAGCCACCACTCCGGCATACCATATTCAATTATTTTAAAGTCTAACTTTTCTCTTTTTCAGCTCTGTTATTCTACCAAATTTAAAAAGAAAAATCCATAGAAAATGTTAAAATAAGCCCATGAAAAAATATCTCGGGCTTTTTGATTCCGGTGTGGGCGGGCTAACCGTTTTAAAGGAAATTTTAAAAGTGGCTCCAAATTTAGATATTATTTATTTCGGAGATAATCAAAATGCTCCCTACGGTCAAAAAAGTCAGGAGGAGATTATTGATTTAACCAAGGAAGCCTTTGCTTTTTTGAAAGAAAAAGGAGCTGATAGAATTGTAACAGCTTGTAACTCCGTTTCAGCTATTGTTAATAGAGAATTGGCTAAAAGTGTCGGAATGGAAGAAAACAACATTATTGAGATGTCAGAACCGACAGTTAAATATTGTTTTGAAAATAATCTAAAAAAGATTTTAATTCTTTCAACGGAAGCTACGATGAAATCCGGCCTTTATCAAAATCAATTTTTGGAAAGGGGAATAGGGGTTGATTCTATAGCCATTAACGGTTTGGTTGACTTAATTGAGTTCGGAGCCGACGATGGAAAAAAAGAAATGACTATAAAAAAAGAATTGGAAAAAGATAAAAATATTTTGAAAAAAATAAAGAAAGGAGAATATCAAAATATCATTTTGGCTTGCACTCATTTTCCTTTAGTAGAGGATATTTTTAAAAAAGTCTTTTTGGAAGAGATCAAGTCATTGCCGAATTTTATAAATCCGGCTGTTTTTGTAGCCGAAGAGGTTTTGAAAAGGTTTGGAAATAATGGAGAAGGGAGGCTTGTTTTTCATTTTTCAAAAGAGTTAGAAACTGTAAACTATTTTCTGAAAGAATTTGACAAGTAATAGTTTAATGGTGTATATTTATTATGGCTTGTATCTCCTCTCCAAACCCCCAAATACGAACTCTCTACTTCACCTTCTCCGGAAGCGGAGCTACTAATGAACTGATTTTAACATCATTTTTCAGAAAATAATATTCTTCATGGGATGTTTTTCAATTTAAAACCGATCGAGGAAAGTTATTCAATCAATTTTCAATTTCCAGAAGATAATCTTTGGATATATTTCTTAAATCGGTTTTCTTGGGAATAAATTGTCTGATTCATCTGTTGATATTTTCCACCAAACCTTTTTGTCAAGAAGAGTAGGGTTTTGTGAAAAATATGTTAGTATTTAATTTAAGCTCAAGGTCTTTTCATTTTGAAAAGGCAATGTCATTATCGGTGGTAATAGATAAGACTTTTTCGTTCT
>JALVSO010000066.1 GCA_027024305.1 Candidatus Parcubacteria bacterium
CTATAACCTTGGCCAAAATATATTTTTGGGAAGAAAATAAAAGATTTACCATTAAAATCAAGAAAAAAAGTAAAAATATTTCTTTTTTTCTTTTTATAATTTCTTTTTTGAACCTACTTCAACCCAATTTTAAATTCTCATTTTTCATTTGCATCATTATACCATCTATAACTTGATAATCTTATTCACTCCCAACTTCTCAATAAAATATCTATCATGGGAAACCAAAATGATTGTTCCCCGATAACTTTTCAGAGCTTTTTCAAATTCCTCCAAAACTTCCAAATCCAAATTATTGGTCGGCTCGTCCAAAATTAAAAGGTTTGGATTATTGGCCAGCATAATGGCTATTCTAGCTCGCCCCCGCAGGCCGGGAGAAAGCTCTTCAATTTTAGCGAAAAGCTCCTTTTCCAAAAAACCGAAACGGGCCAAAATTTTTCGAGCATCGCTTTCCAACTTTCCGCTCTCCGCCAAAAATCACTCCAAAATATTTTTGTATTCTTTTTGAAAAGATAAATCCTGGGGTAGATAGCCGAGCTCAATATTGGCACCCCATTCCATCTCCGAATTCATACCGGAATTTACACAAACATCAGCATAGGATTTTAGGAGAGTTTTTATCAAGGTGGTTTTACCGGTCCCGTTGGGACCGGCGATGATCAGACGATCACCGGCAAAAAGCTCCAAAGATATTTTCTTTTTACTACCATAGGGCAAAAGAAGGTTTTTTAAAAAGAGAACTTTTTGCCCGGACTTTTTCATTTGAGAAAAATCGATTTTTAAAGGGCGCTTTTGAAAAGGTTTTTCTTTTTCTTGAAAATGCTCAATCTTATCCTTGGCTCTTTTTAAATTTTTGCCGGCAGATGATTGAATTCCCTCAATTCTTCTATTGGCGGAAACTTTGTTTTTATCATCCATAATAATATCCTTTTTTATAATTCTTTGGCTCTTCTCTTTCTGCCTCCGGATTTCCATCTCTATCTTTTTCTTTCTTTTTTGGCTCTCAACATAGAGCAAATTGGCTCTTTCAATTTCGGCAGTCCTGACTTTTAAAAAATCAGAATAATTGCCATCATAGCTTTTTAGTTCATGAGAAAATTCATCCAAATGAATAACCCTGGAAACTGTATTGTCCAAAAATTTTCGATCATGGGAAATGATCAAAAAAGCCGATGGCGACTCTTTGATAATTTTCTCCAAAAATTCCAAACCTCTGATATCCAAATTATTGGTCGGTTCGTCAAGAATAATTATGGGAGTTTTTTCCAAGGCGATTTTGGCTAGAAAAACTTTTGTTTTTTCTCCACCGGAAAGGGAGGAAATTTTCCTTCGGAAAATTTCCTCCACCATTCCCTCCGACAAACCCAAATCTTTCAGCAGAGCGAAAGCTCCGGAACTTTTCTCCAGATATTGGCTAATCAAAACATCTTCCTTAATCTCCTGGGGCAGGTAGGCAACGGGGAAATTCTTGAAAACTTCCACACTGCCCTCGTCGGCCTTTTCTCGGCCAATGATTATCTTAGCCAAAGTTGATTTTCCGGAACCGTTATTACCAATCAAAGCCACCTTTTGACCTAGGTAAAGAGAAAAAGAAACATCTTTCAAAACCACCTTTTCTTCAAAGGCCTTGGAAATATTGTTGATTTTTAAAGCAAATTTTTTATTCATAAAATAGTTTTTTAATTTTGGGCCTTTTTCAATCAACGAAAAAAGCCACGATTAATAATATCCACAAAAAAGAAAAATCAAATCCCGGGAATTTTAAACCCCCGAATTTTGAATATTTCTTTTTCTATAGAAATCTAATCATGACTTTTTACAAACTTTATTTTATTGGGTATGAATAATTTTACCATATATTCTATATATTGCAACACAAACTCTTAGATTGCAAATTGAATCCGAGAGTTCTAGCTATTTAAAACCTGATTTTAATTTATTATCCTGGATCCCGGATAGCTGAATTTTTCAATCAAATTTTCTTCAGAAAATTTGAGAAAAATTCACTTCCGGGATGACCGAGCACCACTTTTGAAAAAATATTTAGCTGAAACTGAACTTTTTGCAATTTCAGGAACTAAAATTTTAAAACCTTTTCATTCCTACAAAAGTGGTGCTCGGCCATTGTCATTCCGGAAAGAAGTTTTTCCCATAAGGAACGAATGGATGAAAAACTTAGTTATCCGGGATCCGGGTTATAAAAAAGAGGTGGAAAGAAAAGTCTCAGTTTCAAATTACAATCTAAGACTTAAAAACCTTGCTTCTAAGTTGTTCTTGAAATATATTCTTAAAATGTTCTTATTTGAAAAAACACCCGATGGGTGCTTTTTACTATCTTGATATTATTAAACCGAATATAATGTATGAAAAACCAAAAAAATCTTTCTTATGCTCCGTCCAATTGGAAGTGTCGGCAATCTTACCATAACCGAGTTGGATTTTAGAACTCCCAACTAAAGTTCTTGTGCACAAATATTACTGACCGACAAAACAATTTCATTATATTTTCACATCAATCTTTATCCAAAATTTTGGCATAAAAATCCCAAAAAAGCCTTAAAATATGACTATATTCTGCGTTTTTTTAGAATTTTTCTGCTCAAAATTTTGAATAAATCTTGAGTGAAATTGTTTTGTCGGTCAGTAAAAATATTTGAAATTCAACCAATAAAGTAGATATTACTACCATATTCTTTGAAATAATCCACGACCAGCTTCCGCTAGCCGTGCCTTGTTACGACTTAGTCCCTGTCATTGAGTTCACCTTAGGCCGTGACTAGCACGGACTTTGGGTGCTCCCAACTCCCTTGACTTGACGGGCGGTGAGTACAAGACTCGAGAACATATTCACCGCAGTATAGCTGACCTGCGATTACTAGCGATTCCAACTTCACGGGGGCGAGTTTCAGCCCCCGATCCGAACTTGGGGTAGGTTTGAAGGATTGGCTCAGAGTTACCTCGTCGCGACCCGTTGTCCTACCCATTGTATCATGCGTGCAGCCCAAGACATCAAGGGTCATGCTGACCTGGCGTCATCCTCACCTTCCTCCCCGCCCTTTATCTACGAATCTTCTTGTTTCATAAACAAAGGGCGAGGCAGTCTCGTCTGATACTTGTAACAGACGATGAGGGTTGCGTTCGTTTCCCCACTTAAGGGAACAGCTCAAGCCACGAACTGACGACGGCCATGCAACACCTGTCACAGCACAATATCCACCATGTGTTTCCACTGCGTGGCCTGACTGTGATATCTAATCTTGGTAAGGTTCTTCGTGTATCATCGAATTAAGCCGCGTGATCCACCGCTTGTGCGAGTCCCCGTCTATTCCTTTGAGTTTTAGCCTTGCGGCCGTACTCCCCAGGCGGCACACTTAACGCGTTAGCTTCGACTCTAGCGGGGTTGAATCCGCTAAAATCCAGTGTGCATCGTTTAGGCCCTGGACTACTGGGGTATCTAATCCCATTCGCTACCCAGGGTTTCGTCCCTCAGCGTCAGAAAATTGCCAGTGAGTTGCCTTCGCTTTTGGTGTTCCCCATGATATCAACGGATTTCACCCCTACACCATGAGTTCCACTCACCTCTCAATCTCTCTAGTTTAGCCGTTTCCCTCGCATGTCCCGGGTTGAGCCCGGTGCTTTAACGAGAGACTAACTAAACCGCCTACGGACCCTTTACGCCCAATGATTCCGGATAATGCTCGGGGCTCACGTATTACCGCTGCTGCTGGCACGTGATTAGCAGCCCCTTATTCATAGGTTAACATCAATAAACTTTCTCACCTATAAAAGACCTTTACATTCTGTAGAACTTCATCGGTCACGCTGTGTCGCTCCATCAGGCTTTCGCCCATTGTGGAAGATTCTCGACTGCGGCCTCCCGTAGGAGTATGGGCCGTGTCTCAGTCCCATCGGTGGGGGTCAGGCTCTCACCTCCCCTAGGCGTCGTAGCCTTGGTGGTCCATTACACCACCAACTAGCTGATACCCCGCAGGCCGTTCCCAAAGCGATAAATCTTTACCCAGCACTTTGTTCAATCTACATAATACGTTTTTTTAAAATTCCAAAAGAATTTCCATGGTGTTTTAATTTCCTTTCTCTATCCATGGCTTTTCCTTTTGAAGAATAAGCTTCATAATAAACCAACTTTCATGGTCTATTTTTAAAAGTAAAGCTACTTTTATTGTTTTTATTTGAATTATGTTCCTCAAACCTTCTTTTTAAGTCTGAAGTAAATCCAACATAAAACATTCCCTTATTGTTTTTTAAAACATAAATATAATACATTACTAAGTAATTGTATCATGTAAACTCAACAAAGTGCTGGGACCATCAGGTATTACCCCACCTTTCGATGAGCTATCCCTGACTTTGGGGTACGTAGTCCTACGTGTTACTACCTCGTTCGCCACTCCGTGCAAGCACGGCGTTCGACTTGCATGCCTTATCCACACAGCAAGCATTCATCCTGAGCTAGGATCAAACTCTTATAAAAAAATTAGACGGAGCAAAAGAAAAATTTCTTTTGGAGAATACTGCCTAAGAGTCAAATTTGATGCTTTCAAATTCTATGAAAATAAATTCATTAAAACAATATTCCCTTGCACCTTACTTTTGTAAGTTACATGTTCTCCATACATTATTCAGTTTTCAAATATCAAGTGTCCAGTATTGTATACTTTTTTTATGAAAAAGTCAAGTCTTTTAAGAAAGACAATGTCTAATAAATTGTGGAGAAAAGTGAACTAAAATATTATTAACCTCATAAAGTTTCAAAGAAAAAATGTTGAAATGTTAATGGGCCTCCGATTTAAACATTAAGATTCCCGGGGCTTGAAACCTCTGAAAAGTGGCGGTTGAAAAAATTATAATTTAGTAATATCAGATAGCTTTATCCTAACTTTTTCCGTCATTACTTTTGTGCTCACATAGGCTAAAACATCTGAATCATAATTATACAATTCAATCATATCTAAATCCGGCCTCTCAAAAACTCTGGCGCCGGGAATATCACCCCCTGCAATTAAAAACTCTTTGAGTTCTTGATATTTTTCTTTATCCAAGTAAAAATCAACATCTCCCACATGATGGCGATAGGGGTCCGGCCTTCTAATATATAAATGTGTGTATATCGTTTGGGGAATGTCGTCCTTTTCCGGGATTATGATAGGCTCACGCAGAAGATAATATTTTTGATCGGGGTTTTCTTGTGGCTCACATAATTTTTTTTGTAACTCTTTAAGAAAATTGGAGTTAAAGCACTTTTTGGACTGCTATTTTCCCCCGCAGGTATTGTAAAATAAAGCTAAATTAACAATTATTTAATTTCAAAATAGATAATCATGAAAAAAAACACAAAAAGTGTCCAAATTGCGGTAGTTTAAAAGTTAAAAAGAATGGAAGAAAAAGAAATTTACAGAGGTATTATTGTAATAATTGCGGAAGGTATTTTACTTCCAAAAGAAGAAAAAGTATTAAGCTTTTAGAGAAAGAAATCTTTAAATTATATATTTGAAAAAAACAAAGTCTGGAAGATTTGGCTGAGTTGTTTAAATTAAATAGTAGAACTATTCAGGAAAAACTAGATAGCTATGAAGTAATCATTAAAGATAAAGAACCGAGAAAATTTACAGCGGTAGTCGATTCAACTTTTTTTGGAAAAAGAAAAGATAAGTTTGGGGTAGCTGTTGTTTTGGATATTGAAAAGAAAGAAATTTTAAAGTGAAAATATGTTAGAACGGAAAAAAAAGAACATTATCAATTTTTAAGAAAAGAATTGGAAAAAAAAGATTTTGTCTTTAAAGCGATAACCATTGATGGTTTTAGCCCTTTATTTACAATATTTTCGGATATTCCCATACAGATGTGTCATTTTCATCAAAAAGCCATTATCAGAAGATATTTAACGAAAAATCCAAAACTACCGGCAGCTAGAGAATTAAATACTCTAATTTCTTTTCTGGGAGAAATAGAAGAAAAAGAATTTAAAAAATGATTTAATGATTATTTAATTTATTGAAAAGATTTTTTAGAAGAAAAAACTTTCAACCCTGAAACTAAAAAATGATTTTATACCCATAAAAGATTAAGATTAGCTGTCAGAAGTATTCAACAACATTTACCCTATCTATTTACCTATCAAAAATATCCTGAACTTAATATTCCCACGACCACCAATCATCTGGATGGAGGTAGGTTTTCTCATCTTAAAAAACTCCTTAAAAATCATCCCGGAATGAGTAGAAAAGTTAAAGAAAAAGCTGTTGATGAGATATTTGAAAACCTTGACAAAAAATGAAAGTGAAGTAAAAAAGCAGTCCAAAAACTGCTTTAACTCACACTTTTTCACGAAGTCAGTTCAAGTTTTAAGAAGTAAGTTGCAAGTAACAAGACGGACGGCACCGCAGGCGCCGTCCAAATATTAGTATTTTTTTGAAAAATAGGTGCTGTCATGAGCTAGGGTTTTTTGGAAATGGTATTAATCCAAGAAATCAGTCAATCTCTATCTCCCATTCTTCTCTTTTTTCTCCCTTTCTTTCAACTTCTTTAATTGAGTTTTTGAAAGCTTCTCTTCCTTCGGTTTCATAATCGGGAAAAAGACCGTATCCCTTAAATTACCCTGCTCGGTGAAAATACTAACCAGTCGGTCTATACCGATACCGGTCCCGGTCATGGGTGGCATACCGTGCTCCATGGCTCTTAAAAATTCATTGTTCATATCCATGGCTTCGGCATCCCCTTTCGCCTTGGCCCTAACTTGAGCTTCCAAAAGCTCCCTCTGCTTTAATGGATCCACCAGTTCGGCATAGTGGTTAGATAGCTCAAAGCCGGCCACCACCGGTTGAGCCGTTTCCGATGTGCCGTCGGGATTTTGGATAGCCAAAGGCTTTAAAGACCCGGGATAATGTAAAATCCAAGTCGGTTGAATAACTTTTCTTCGGGCCGATTTCTTCCAGATTGAATCCAAAACATTTCCCAAAGACATTTTTTCCAATTTCTTCGGGTCTTCTCCCAGATCCAAAGCCTTGGCTCTCAACTCCTCCTCACCGGCGGTCTCCGGATCAATGCCGGCATATTCTCTGATTAAATCATTAAATTCCAACCTCTCCCATTCCCTACCAAAATCAACTTCCACCAAATCACCGGAAGCCGATTCCATTTTAAAAACCGTCTTGCCAACCACATTTTCGGCAATTCTTTTGAGCATCTTTTCAGTCAAATCCATATTATAATCCAGTCCTTCGTAGGCCTTGTATCACTCAATCATGGTAAATTCCTGCATATGGGTGGAGTCGGAACCCTCGTTGCGGAAATTCTTACCGATTTCATAAACCGCCGGATAGCCCCCGGCCATAATCATTTTATGTTCGGCTTCCAGGGAAATTCTCAAAACCATATCCATATCATAGTCTTTGTGATGGGTTCTAAAAGTCTCGGCCATGGCCCCGGAAGCCTGTCCTTGTAAAATGGGAGTTTCCACTTCCAAAAAACCCCTTTCATCCAAATCTTTTCTGATTTCCCTGATTATCTCGGCTCTTAATTTAAAACGGTTAAAGGCTTCCCTATCAGATAAAATGTCCAGGTATCTTCTTCTGTATTTTTCTTCCTTGTCTTGCAAACCGTGCCATTTCTCCGGCAGAGGCAGAAGAGTTTTACCGGCCATTTTAAATTCAGTCACTTTCAAGGACGGCTCCCCTTTTTGGGTTACAAAAAGGGTTCCTCAGAAATTGGCAAAATCACCCATATCAAAAAGCTTGTCAAAAATTTTCATCTGCTCTTTACCGATAACATCTGCCTGGAAGACCGCCTGAAATTCTCCGGTGCCGTCAAATAATTTGGCAAAGGCTATTTTTCCGGCCCCTCTTTTGGCCATAATTCGCCCGACAATTTTATATTCCCTTTCTTCATCCTTAACCAATTCCTCAAAATTTTCCGCCAGCTCTCCCAAAGATATGTCCGGACGAGTGGTGGCCGGATCCGGGTAGGGTTCCATACCTGCCTCCCTCAATCTTTTAATTTTGGCAATTCTTAAATTTCTGATTTCAGCCTCCCGGCTTTTTTCTTCTTTACTGTTCATGGGGCTAATTTTATCACAGGGCTGTTATAAAAAAAAATAGAATAAATAATCAACCGGGGGTTTAATGAAAAATCAACTATCTTCTATTGACTTACCGAGTTTTAACTTGTAGAATATAAGCAGTTTAACACAACCGACCGAGGAGGTCACAATGAACATTTTTAAAAAAAATTTTCTTGCCATTTTTTTCATTTTTTTGGCTTTTCAACTGGGGGGCTGTGCTGATGGTACAGTTCTGGTCATTGAAAAAGGCGCCCCTCCCTACGCCGGTGGAACCATTACCCGGGAAAATCTACGCGACCAGGAGATGACTCTGGTCTATGTGGGGTTGGAGAAAAGCACCAATTACGGCAACTGTTCCGTAAGAGTACTTAACCCAAAAAGCCGCTGGAGAGACTCCAATGGCTGGAGCAACGCTCGCCTGGCCAACCGCATCAACGGTTTGACAATCAGGCGAAACTGGCCTAACTCCAAAAGACAGGCTCAGGCCTGGGTCTCTCCAGGGGGCCACGAGCTTCTGCTGGAAATTTATAATCACCAGACCGGGGAGCGGAAAACTATTCGTAAGACAGTTTATGTTCCTCGGAGCAGTTATAATGTTTACCGGACAGTGCGAGTCTATACAGGCTCGTTCTGTCAAAGCAAACATTATAGTGGCTATGATGATGATTGTCGTTATCATCATGGCCATCGCTGTGATCATAATCACTATCGTAGTGACCAGAAAAAGAAGGTGCACAAAAGGAAAGGGCACCACAAAAAAAAGTATCACAAGAAAAAGAAGAAAAAAAATAAGAAAAGGAAAAAAAGAACAGCAAACAAGGATGTTCTAAAAAAATTAAGGGGGATGATGGAATAAAAAATCCGTCATTTCCCAACGCCCTCCGCAAAAAAGTGGAGGGTTTCTTTTTTAATTAAGATTACACTTGTGAACACCTGTTCACAAGTGTAACATAGTGACTCTTTTTCAAATACAAAGCAGAACGACGCCTGCGGCGTCGTTCCTTCTCACTCTTCTTTTCCCTTTTCATATTATCCCCAAAAAACTATCCCAATAACTCCTTAAAAATCTTAGCCAACAGGCCCGGATTGGCCGAACCTTGGGTTGCTTTCATTCCCTGACCGATAAAATATTGAAGTAATTTTTCCTCCCCGTTTTTATAATTCTCCACCTGTTCCGAGTTATTGTCTAGAATCTCTTGGGCTATTTTTTTAAGCTCTCCCTCATCGGATTTTTGGATTAAATTATTTTTCTCGGCAATTTCCCGTATATATCCACCATCTTTGTATAAAATAATCAAACCATCC
>JALVSO010000067.1 GCA_027024305.1 Candidatus Parcubacteria bacterium
AGAAAACAGCCTTTGGAAATATAAATATTGTGGTAAGAAAGTAAAAAAAAAGGGGGTTGACAAAGGCGCTTTTATCTATATACTTTGAGAAGTTTTGTATAAATATAGGGAGGTGAAATGAGAGACTTTAAAGAAGGAACCGCGGTTCTCTTTGAACCAAAACATCCCGGTGGAAGGGCAAAGTCGGGTAGGATAGGGAAAGTTCTTTTTACGGTAAATGCCAGAGGGAAAAATGGAAGCTCCATAAGACATATACATGTAGAATTTCCCGATGGATGCATTGTCTGTGCCTTTCCGGAGGAGCTGACCTCCGTTGAATGATAGAATTTTTCTATCCCACGTACTAGTACGTTGGACTTTGGCTTAGAATCACTGTCCGCGTACTGGTACGCGGACATTTTTTTTTGTCTTTAAAGTTAAAGTATTATAATAAGATAAAAAATTGAAAAAGCCGACAATTGTTGATATAATGCTTTTATTATGGCAGAAAAAGAAAAAAGAGGTTTTAAATACTGGAAAGAAAAATTTTTTGAGACCTTTTCCAATGACATAGGAATTGATTTGGGGACTGCCAATGCGCTAGTTTATATTAAAGGTTTGGGGGTTGTCATTGATGAACCGTCGGTGGTGGCTTTCAATAATAAGACCGGTATGATTGTGGCCGTGGGGCATGATGCCAAGGAAATGTTGGGGAGAACTCCGGAGCATATTACGGCCGAGCGACCGATAGTGGACGGGGTTATTTCCAATTTTGAAATCGCCGGGGAAATGATTGCCTATTTGATTAACAAGGCTGAAAAGGAATATGCCAAGAAATTCACTCTTTTCGGGCCCCGGGTGGTGGTAGGTGTTCCTTCGGGCATTACCAATGTAGAATCTCGGGCCGTGCGTGATGCCGCTTTGGATGCCGGAGCTCGCAAGGTTTATATTGTGGAAGAGCCCATGGCGGCGGCCATTGGAGATAATCGTCCGATTCATTCGGCCAAGGGGACCATTATTGTGGACATTGGTGGTGGAACCACGGATATTGCCGTCCTTTCTTTGGGGGGCATTGTTTCATCCAAAAAACTGACTATTGCCGGAGACCGTTTTAACAAGGATATTGAAAATTACATTAAAGATAAGTATAAAATTTTAATCGGTGAAAATACGGCCGAGAGATTGAAAATCAATGTCGGTTCCGTTATCAGCAAGAAAGACAGAAAGGGTATGGTGAAAGGAAGAGATCTGGTTTCCGGTTTGGCTCGAGAAATTGAAATCAGTTCCGATGATATTAAAAAAGCCATCAAGCCTTCCATTGATGTTTTGATTGAGGGTATTAAAGAAGTTATCGAAACCACTCCGCCGGAAATTTTATCTGATTCCTTGGATGAGGGAATTTATCTTTCCGGAGGAGGGGCTCTTTTGGACAGTTTAAACCTGCTGATTTCCAAGCAGACAAAATTGCCGGTGCGCATTGTTTCCGAACCATTGATGTCGGTGGTGGCCGGCACCGGAGTTATTTTAGAGGATATTGAAAAATACAAAGAAACTATTTTAAGGGATGAAGATGAAGGACCAATACAGATCTAGAAAAAAGAATAGGATTTGGACGGGGAAATATTTTTTTCTCGCCATCTTTCTCCTGTTTATTTTTTTCTTTTTCAGGTCGGCTCTTTTTTCAAGCTTTCTTGAGGGTTCGGAATTTGGTGGAAGAGTAAAAACTTTCTTTTTGAGTAAGGAGGAATTATTCTTAAAGAATAAAAAGCTGATGGACCAAAATCAGTTTTATCAAAATTACAAGGAGGAGATTTACAGGTTGAAAGAGGAGAACAAAGAATTAAAAGCTCGTCTTTTCTATAATGACAAGCTAAATATTAAGCGGAAGCTTTTTGATGTTTTGGACTACGATCCCTTGGGGCTCTATGAGAGTCTGATTTTAAAAGATGAAGATGAGGTTTTGAAAAGAGGTGATTTAATTTTTGCCAAATATAATATTTTGTTGGGAAGGGTTTTTGAAAGAGAGGGGCAGGTGGCAAAGGTAAAACTTTTTTCTTCCCTGGGAGAGAAAAATCAATTTTTCATCGTTGATGGGGCGGAGCCGCTTTTAAAGCTGGAAGCCGAGGGGCAAAATTCCGCTCTTTTGAAAGTTTCGGCTCCCCGGGATTTGGAATTTAAAAATCCCGATAAGGTTTTTTTGGTTCATCCGGAAAATGAAAGCTATCTGGTGGCTAAGCTGGTTGATAATAAATTTAAGATTCAGGACACCAATCGAATTTTATATTTTAAAATTTTGGTTAATCCGGAGCTGTTGTTTCGGGTGGAATCTGAAATAAATGATACTCTATTAAATGAGGAAAATGAATAAGAGAAGACGGGAGAGAAAAAGAAAAAGAGAGGAACAGGAAAGGGCGGAAAAGCACAAAAGATTTTCCAAGGTTTTTTATTTGCATAAAAGAGTGGGGGAAACGCCTTTGGAGATGTTGGAGAGATTTCAAAAGGGTTTGCGTTTTAAACTTTGACAGAGAAAACAAAAAAAGATTTGTCAAAAAAGAAAGGTTAAAAGGAAAGGTTGTCAAAAAATATCTTTGGCCTACGCCGGGCGTCTGGACCCCATGGCCCAGGGAAAAATGCTTATTCTGGCCGGTGAAGCTTGCAAGGAAAGGGAAAAATATTTATCTTTGGATAAGGAATATCTTTTTGAAATTCTTTTGGGTTTTTCTTCGGATAGTGGAGATATTCTTGGAGTTGCCAAAAAAGGAGAAGAGGTGCCGTTTTTTAACCATCGGGAAGTCGGGAATTTGAAGGAGAGAGTTGAGAAAGTTTTAAATAATATGACCGGCAGAAGAAAAATGAAATACCCGGTTTATTCTTCAAAGCCGGTGCGAGGCAGGCCCCTTTTTCTTTGGGCCCTGGAAAAGAAATTAGATGAGATTGAAATTCCGGAAAAAGAAATAGAGATTTATAAAATTGAGCTTTTAAAAATCAAGGGAAAAAAAGTCGGTCCTTTAAAAAAGGAACTTTTTAAAAAAATAAAATCTTTAAAAGAGGTTAAGGAGGAGAGTAAAAAATTGGGAGAAGATTTTCGTCGGAAAGATGTTTTGGAGAGCTGAAAAAAGGCTCTATCCGGCATAGATGGGAATGAAGAATTGATAATTTTAAAGATTAAAACCAAAGTTTCTTCGGGAACCTATATGAGGGTTTTGGCTAAAGAAATAGCTGAAGAATTGGGATGGAAAGGCCTGGCTTGATCCATAAAAAGAACAAAGTTTTTTGCTTATGATATAGTCTAAAATGTACTTGGCTACTCATGACAGCATATTGTTTTTTTTTGAAAAAGAGTTAGTATATTAATATATATATCTTATAATCTTACAAATTTTTTATTATAAAGATATATTATTATTATTAAGTTTTAATTAATAAAAAGTATGAGAAAAATTAATATATTACTAATTATTATTATGGCTTTGATTAGTGCGGAAAGCGCTTCGGCAGCAATATCGGATGACTTTACCGCAACTGAAACTCAAGCTTATGCAGCTGAGGTAAAAGCATCCGTAACCTTATTGTTTGACGATAATGCGACTGACGGTGACCTAATCACTGTCGGAGCATGTGACATTCATTTTAACAGTTCTGGTACTGCGGATTATGATTGTTCTGATGGTGGAGCAACCCTTACGAGTTTTAGTACAGCAGCTGATGTAAATGCCGGTTTTGACCAATTAACGAATATAACTGATAGTGTAAATGGACACGGAACACTAACAGTTGATGCTGATGACGCTACCCATACAAAATTTACAACTGCCGGAACAGAAACGGCTGATGGTCCGATTTATGTTTCCGGAGCACATAATAATGGGGCTTCAATAAGTACTCAAATTGACGGTGTTGTGAAAAAAGATCAAAAGATCAGTTTCACACCGGCCAATGTTTCACCTGAAGGTGGGGTTAGGTTTACGTCTCAATTGGGTGGCATTTCCTACTTTTACGAAACTACGGCAGCCCATCACTCTATTAAAGAAATAGTTGAGTACTTACAGCCAAACATGAATGGAAATGCAGATTTCACTTGTACAGAAGATGATACGAAGGTTGAGTGCACAGCCACAAACAACCAAGCTAATAGTTTTAGTGCAAGTGTTTTAGATGTGGCAGCACCCACAAAAAGTGGAAATATTGGTAAGGCAGTTGATGAAAACACAAGTGGTGTTGTGGTTGATATCCCCAATGAAATTACAATAACCGATGCGGACTCTACCCTTACTTATACTATAGATAATACTTACAGAGATTGGGATGATTTTAGCATTAATTCCACTACAGGAGAGCTTTCTTTTGTAAATCCAAATGGGCCCGACTATGAAAATCCTACGGATACTAGTGTATCCGGTAGTAACACCTATGGTGTTGAGGTATGGGTTTCGGATAGTGCCGGCAACTCTTTAGATGTTTATGTGGACATAAATGTTAATGATATTTCTCCGGAAGCACCTGTTATCACTTCACCAAACACAGTAAGTGTTCCTGAAAATCAAACATCCGTAATGCAAGTGGTTGCCCATGATGATGATGGAGATACGGTAACATATTCTCTAGGGTCAGGTCTTGGGGCACCGGATATGTCAAGTTTTCATATTGATTCTGCAACAGGAGTTTTAACCTTTGTTAATGCTCCAGATTATGAAAATCCAACAGATCGAAGTAATTCATTTGGTACTGGTGCAAGAGATAATATATATGTAGTTGTAGTTCTGGCTTCTGATGGTTCTCATACTACAACTCAAAATTTATTGGTTACCGTAACCGATGTGGCTGAAACACCGGCCAGAGTGGGAAAGTCAAGCAGATCCCATTCTTCAAAATCCGGAAAAAGAGCTTGTAAGGATTCCAAAGCCTTGAATTTCAGCAGTGTCGGACAGCACGATCAATCACTTTGTGTCTATGGAGTAAAGAAAGAAGAGGGAGTTAAAAAAGAGAGTGAAGAGAAGGGTTCCGGAGAAAAAGCAGAAGAAAAAATGGTAGCTGTTGTTATTTCCGGAAAATGTATGGAGGTGCAAAAGTATGGAAAATTGGTCAGGTTTGGACAAAGAGGACAAGCCGTGAAAGATTTGCAAGAATACTTGAAAGAGCAAGGAATTAACCCCGGACCCGTTGATGGTATTTTTGGAAGATTAACCGGAAAGGCTGTTAAGGAATGACAGAGCAGGCTGGGCGTTATGGCTGACGGAATTGTTGGACCTCAAACTAGAAATGCTATGGATGCGCAATGCAAGAGAAAGGGTGACGAAATGCTAGCCTAGTTCCTATATAATTAATTTTAACTTAAAGGAAAATCTAAGGCTCGACTCAGATTTCTTTTATGTAAAATAATAGATAAAAATCATCTATTATTAAAAAAGACCGTTTATTTCCGGTCTTTTTTAACTATTTTTAGTCGTCGTTCTTTTTATCATCCTCTTCAACCACTTCCGCTTCTTCAACATTATCTTTCTTTTCTTTTTCCTCATTTACACCATCGGAAGCTCCGTTTTTTGTTTCTTGATTTTTCTGAATTTCAGCCATCATCTTCTGAGCTTCCAAATTCAACTCATCGGAAGCTTTTTTAATTGCCTCTAAATCATCTCCACCATTGGCCTTCTTTACAGCTTCCATTTTTTCTTCTATGCTCTTTTTCAGTTCTTCGGAAATTTTATCACCATCTTCTTTCAAAGCTTTTTCGGCCATGATGGAAATTGACTCAGCCGTATTCTTAGCTTCAACCAATTCTTTCTTTTTGGCGTCTTCTTCGGCGTGAGCTTCGGCATCGGCTTTCATTTTTTCAATTTCCTCTTCGGTTAGTCCCGATGAACCTTCAATTCTGATGGAATTTTCCTTGCCGGAAGCTTTATCTTTGGCGGAAACCTTCAAAATACCATTAGCATCCAAATCAAAAGTTACCTCAATTTGTGGAACCCCGCGAGGAGCCGGTGGTATTCCATCCAGGATAAATCTTCCCAGAGATTTATTATCAGCGGCCATGGGTCTCTCACCCTGAACCACATGAATTTCCGTGGAAGTTTGGTTATCTACGGCCGTAGAAAATACCTGTGTCTTGGAAGCCGGAATGGTGGTATTCTTTTCAATCAAAACGGTATTAACACCACCCATGGTTTCAATGCCCAGGGAAAGAGGAGTAACATCCAAGAGAAGGACATCCTTAACATCTCCCTGTAAAATTCCGGCTTGAATGGCAGCTCCCAGAGCCACCACCTCATCGGGATTAATTGATTGGTTTGGTTTCTTGCCGAAAAGATTTTCAACCTCCGATATTATCTTGGGCATTCGGGTTTGACCACCAACCATGATAACTTCATCAATCTCGGAAAGAGAAAATCCTGAATCCTTAACCACATTCTTGGTAATATCTATGGCCCTATCAATATATTCCTTGGCTAACTCTTCTATCTTGGCTCTGGTTAGTTTGATCAAAAGATTTTTCGGCCCGGCTTCGGTTACGGTTATAAAAGGAATATTAACTTCTGTTTCCAGAGAAGTTGATAGTTCCAATTTCGCTTTTTCGGCCTCATCATCAAGTCTTTGCAAGGCGATAGGATCTTCTTTTAAATCAATGCCGTTTTCTTTTTTGAATTCATCGGCAAGATAATTGATTATGGCGTAGTCAATATCACGACCACCCATGGAGTGATCTCCTCCGGTGGCTTTCACTTCCACCACATTATCTCCAACTTCCAGAACCGAAATATCAAAAGTTCCTCCACCGAAATCAAAGACTGCTATTTTTTGATCCTTTTTCTTGTCAAAACCATAGGCCAAGGCGGCCGCCGTTGGTTCATTGATAATTCTCTTAACATCCAGCCCGGCGATTTTCCCGGCATCCTTGGTTGCCTGCCTTTGGGCATCATTGAAGTAGGCCGGCACGGTAATAACCGCTTCGGTTACCTTATCACCCAATTTGGCTTCGGCATCTTTTTTCAACTTTTGCAAAATCATAGCCGAAATCTCCTCCGGTCTTTTATCCTCTCCATCAAACTCAATCAAAATACCTCCCTTCTCTCCCTTTTTAACCTTATAGGGTACGGTTTTAATGGTTTTTTGGACCTCTTCCTCATCAAAATTATGACCAATGAATCTTTTTACACCAACTATTGTATTTTCAGGGTTTGTTACAGCCTGTCTCTTAGCCAAAGCCCCCACTATTATCTCACCACTCTTATTCTTAGCTACCACAGACGGGGTGGTTCTGGCCCCTTCGGCGTTTTCCAGAATTTTCGGCTCACCACCCTCAATTACAGCAACAGCAGAGTTGGTTGTTCCCAAATCTATTCCAATTATTTTACTCATATTTTCTTTATTATTTTAGTTAAATTAGTAATTTTCAATATATTTTCCGAAGAAAATATTCAATAAATTCATATCCAGCTCCTTTTTAGAAAAACAGAAGGAGCAGGAAAAAGCTTCGCTTTTTCCTGCTCCTATTCTATCACAAATACTTTATTCCGGTCAAATTATCAAGCCAAAAATGAGCTAATCATCCTTTTAAAGATTATCCATGATGTTCTTTTTCATACTCCAATGCCTCGTTCTTATCCTTATGAACAACCCCATCCGGGTGCTCCGGAGGAGTGTAGATTGTGTAGAGCTTCAACGGCTCCTCCCCCACATTGATGATATTATGTTCGGTGCCGGCCGGAATAACAATGGCAAAATCATCCTCCACTCTTGTACTCTGACCGTCCAAAATTACTTCTGCCCGGCCCTGCTCAATTCTGATAAACTGATCATGTTCTTCATGGACCTCCATGCCTATATCCTCTCCCACTTCAATGGACATAACCACCAATTGCGACCTCTCCGTAGTATTTAAGACTTTTCTAAAATTATTATTTTCCAAAGTCTCCCTCTCGATATTTCCTATGTATTTCATATTTTATTTTTATTTTAAACTGATAATATTTTCTACTACCTTAATTTAACATAAAAAAACAAGCTTGAAAAGCTTGTTTTTTTATCATATAACCTTCGCTTTTTTCTCTTAACCAGAAAATGTTTTATTTTGTTACATATCTGGATTCAATATCACGCCCCAATTCGTTGTATTTTTCCTCAAAGTCAGCCATTTTAGAGGGATCAATATAGGGAGCCAGCTGATTTTTTATTGCTTCTCTTATTTCAGCCACTTTAATAAAGGCGGCTCCCATGTCAGCATCACTCTTTTCAAACTCCCCGGCCAAGATTTGTTCAATTTCGGCCAATTTTTCCTCTCTGGTTCTTAAAATTTCTTTTAGAGCACTTCTTTCTTCCTCGCTTAAGTTTTTTCTAATATATTTTGTGAAAGGATCAAATTCCACTTTTCTAATCTCATTCTCTGAGGCCTTTTCCAGGCTTTCGTTGGTGCTTTGATTTAAATAATTATTAAAACTCTCTGAGGTGTATAGGAAGTACAAGCCCAGAACGATTAAAACAAATACTATTATTGTTGCTATTGTAGTTTTCATATTATTATATAATTTTAATTTTTTAGTTTTTAATATCAAATAACTCCACCGTAAAGATTAAAGTGGAATTGGCGGGAATTCCCGGTAGGGCGTGATCACCATAGGCCAGGTTTGGAGGAATGATGAACTTGAACTTTGAGCCAACCGGCATCAATTGCAATCCCTCCGTCCATCCGGCAATAACCTGATTTAAAGGGAAAGATATTTTTTCTCCCCGCGCATAGGAAGAGTCAAAAATTGTTCCGTCCTCCAAAGTCCCTTCATAGTGAACTTCCACCGTATCACATCTTTCTTCATTGCAGATCGGTTTTGGACCATTTCCCAACTTTATAATTTCATAGCTTAAGCCGCTATCGGTTTTATAAATTTTATTTTTTTCCATTTTATTTTCCACTTTTTCTTTTGTCTCAACGACCCCGCTTTCCTTTATAACTTTTTTTACATTTTCCTTATTTAAATCTCCTTCTTTATAGGCCATTAAATATAGGAAAATAATCAGAACAACTACGGGAATGATATAGATAAAATCTTTTCCTTTATTAATTTCAAGAGACATTTTATTTTTTTATTTTTCTTAAAAAGTCCTTAATAATCTTACCTCCCTTTTTTCTCAGAGATATTTTTTTATCCTTGTGCCTTCTGATTTTTTTTGACAATTCATCTTTCAAACCATCAATGGCCTCGGTTAAACTTTCCGCTTCAAACCTGGCCCCGTAATTTTTCTTCGGACTCCTTATCTTGGCTTCGGCAAAATAAATCTTACCGTGTCTATGATGGTTGTTATCTTTACCCAACCTTAAATCACAAAAAGTCTCCGATTCATTTTTTAAAAGCTTTTCCAATAATTTAATTCTTTCTTC
>JALVSO010000068.1 GCA_027024305.1 Candidatus Parcubacteria bacterium
GCCGGTGGTTGTTGTTGTGGTTGTTGGTGCGGACGGCGCCGCAGGCGCCGTCCACCTCGTCCCTTATTTCTTACAACCCATTATTTCTTTCCGCAATCCAAAAAAAAAAAACACAAAACACAAAAACACCGAGGTCTTGCCTCGGTGTTTCACTTCTGTTGGTTTTTGAAAGTTAAAACTTGACAATGGTAGTATAATATAAATGACTCCGTTGCTTTAAAACAGAGTCGTTTGTTAAGTTGAATTTTAAAATTTTGAAACTATGACAGAGAAAATAAAGATTAAACCGCTTGGAAACAGAGTGGTTGTTTTGCCCGAGAAAGAAGAAAAAGTAACCAAGAGTGGAATTATTCTGGCCGATTCGGGAAAAGAAGAGAAAAAGAATATCGGAAAGGTTTTGGTTGTTGCCGAAAATTTGAAAGAGAAAATAAAAGAAGGTGACCGAGTTTTCTTTTCCGACTACGGCTATGAAGAAATTGAAATGGACGGAGAGAAATATTTTATTGTGCCCGAGGATAAAATCTACGCCATTATTAATTAATTATAAAATTAACTAATTTTCAAAAAATATGACAAAGCAAGTTATTTTTGATAACGAAGTGAGAGAGAAAATTTTAAAGGGAGCCGATCGAGTGGTTAAGGCCGTGGGAGTAACCATCGGTCCGCGGGGTCAGAATGTGGCCCTGGCTTCCGGTTTCGGTTCTCCCCGCATTACCAACGACGGTGTTTCCATCGCCAAGGATATCAGTTTGAAAGATCCCTTTGAAAATATGGGGGCCGAAGTGGTTAAGGAAGTGGCTTCCAAAACCAATGATATTGCCGGCGACGGAACATCCACGGCTATCGTTTTGACCGGAGCCATCCTAAAAGAAGGTTTGAAAAAAACCAGCATGGGAGCCAATCCGGTGATGGTTAAAAAAGGAATAGAAGCGGCCGCCGCCGATGCTGTGGAAGAGTTGAAAAAGATTTCCAAAAAAGTTAAAACCGATGATGATATTAAGGCGGTGGCAAGCATTTCCGCCGAGTCGGAAGAATTGGGTGAAACCATCGCCAATACCATCAAATCCGTTGGAAAAGACGGAGTGGTAACTGTGGAGGAATCTCAAAGCATCGGAATTTCATCGGAGGTGGTTGACGGAATGGAATTCAATCAGGGATACCTTTCACCCTATATGGTTACCAACCCGGAAAAAATGATCGGGGAGATAAAAAATCCGGCGGTTCTTTTGGTGGACGGAAAACTTTCTTCCATGAAAGATATTTTGCCTCTTTTGGAAGAAATGGCTCAAAGCGGTAAAAAGGATTTGTTTTTGGTGGCCGAAGATGTTGATGGGGAAGTTTTGGCAACCTTTATTTTAAATAAATTGCGAGGAAGCTTTAATGTTTTGGCCGTAAAAACTCCGGGCTTCGGCGATGAAAAGAAAAATTATCTGGAAGACATTGCCGTTTTGACCGGAGCCACCGTGGTTAGTGAGGAAGTTGGTTTGAAATTGGAAGAAGCTCGCTTGGATGTTTTGGGAACGGCTGAAAGAGTGGTGGCTTCCAAGGATAAAACCACCATTATCAACGGAGGCGGTCTAAAAAAGCAGATTGAGGAAAGGATTTCTCAGTTAAAAAAAATGGCCGAAAATCTTGATTCCGACTATGAAAGAGAAAAGATTTTGAAGAGGGTGGCCAAATTGTCCGGCGGAGTGGCTGTAATCAGGGTTGGAGCGGCCACCGAAACCGAGATGAAATATTTAAAGGATAAAATTGACGACGCCGTTAATGCCACCAAGGCGGCCATTGATGAAGGTATTGTGCCAGGAGGTGGTTCAACTTTGGTAAAAATTTCCGATAAACTTTTGAAATCAAAGCCGGAACTGGTCAAAGCCGTTGATGAATTTTCCGTTGGTTACAAGATTTTGGCCAAGGCTTTGAGGGCACCTTTCAAGAAAATCGTGGAGAACAGTGGAAGGGATAATGCCGAAGTTTTGATTAGGGACATTATCAAATCCGGAGTCGGTTTTGGTTTTGATGCCAACTCCGACGGTGATGAAGATAAAATCATTGATATGTTTAAAGCCGGCATTATAGATCCGACCAAGGTGGAGCGGGCCGGCATTGAGAACGCCGCCTCCGCTGCCGCTACTCTTCTAACCACCCGCGCAGCCGTAGCCGACGAACCGGAAGAGAAAGAAAAAGAAATGCCAAATCCGGGAATGATGATGTAAAAAATACAAAAAGAAAAACCGCCGAAAAATTTTTTTGGTGGTTTTTGTTTTTACCACATAATTCTCCATATGGAGGATTGTGTGGTAAGTAAGTTAATTTTATCTTTTTAAGATGTTACACTTAAAAACAGGTGTTTTTAAGTGTAACATCGTCTTATTTATTTATTGAGGGTTGGTAGTATTAAATGAATATAACCCAAGTATTTAAAAATAAAAATTACGGATAGTTTTTTGGTATTTTTTAACAGGAGCAAGTTTGTTCTCTTGCTTTCTTATTCTAATAATTGTATTATGAAAGAGTTGTTCTTTATTATTTTTTTGGAGGTGGTTATGCACGCGATTGCAATAATATTCTTTTTGTTTGCTATCTTTTTTGCCTATCTGGCAATTAAAGTATGGCTGATTCCGAAAGATGAGTATGAACTCTTTCGGGTCGGTTTGGGAAAAACTCTCAAACAGGTTGTTTTTGGGGACAATCCAAAAGCTCCTGAGTACTCACCTTTTGAGCAAACCCAGGGATTAGTCATTAATAAAAAAAGAAAGGCTATTCCTAAGCGCTCTTACACTGAGCAATCATTGGAGAGATTGCTCAATGGGTAATCCGAAACAGGGCTTGCAGTTTTAAGCCCTGTTTTTAATTTGATTTTAAATTACGATTAGGTTGTCTTATATATTGATTAAATCAAAAATAATGAAACCAAAAAATATTTTTAAGATGTTACACTTAAAAACAGGCGTAAAGGCAAAATCCGGTGGGTAAAATCACCGGATTTCCTTTATCTGTAACAAAGACCAAAGATTATCTATTTTGTAAAATAGATAAATGGTCAAAAT
>JALVSO010000069.1 GCA_027024305.1 Candidatus Parcubacteria bacterium
AGTTTATAGTATACTATAAACTATAAACAAAATTATGAAGAGTAACAGTAAAGAAAAAATTTTAAAATTGCTTCAAAAGAAGGATTTTTCCGTGGAAGAATTAAGCCGGAAATTGACACTCTCAAAACAGATTATTCATCGCCATTTAAATGATTTGATTGGAAAGGGTTTAATCGGAAAAAAGGGAAAGGCTCCGCGAGTTAAATATTTTTATTTGGGTGAGAATTTTGAGAGCAGAATTAAAGAAAGTAGAGAGTTTTTTGAAGAGAAATTTTTAAAAAAGTTTAAAACTTTAAAAAATGATTTTTGAAAAATTAGGAGTAAAGGTAAAAGAGATTTAAATTTCCTGATCCAATCATCGGCTCTTTTTTCTTCAAAAATCGAAGGAAACACTCTTGATTTGAATTCTTTTATGAATGAAACGGCTTTGAAAAAAGGAAGCAAAAAAGAGAAAGAAGAAATTCTGGATTTGATAAAAGCCTATGAATTTGCCGAAGATCATATTTTAAGTGAAGAAAATTTGTTGAAAGCACATAATCTTCTGGCCGGGAAGTTGCTTGCCAAAAGCCGGCGGGGGAAATATAGAAAAGAACCTGTCGGAGTTTTCAGCTCTCAAGGTTTGGAATATATGGTCCTGGAAAGTGATAGATTGGAAATGGAAATGGGCTTGTTTCTTTCCGAAATTGGAGAGCTTTTGGAAAAGAAGATGGGGAGAGAAGAGGCCTTCTTTTGGTCCCTCTGAATCCATTTAACTTTTGTTTTGATTCATCCCTTTTCGGACGGAAACGGCAGAGTGGCTCGCCTTTTGGAAAAGTGATTTTTGGCTCGGAAATTGGGCAGAGAATATTGAACTCTGGAAAGTGAAAAATTTTACTGGGAACATATAAAAGAATATTATAATAATTTGGCTCTGGGAGTGAATTATTGGGAGGTTGATTTTAAAAAGGCCTGGAAGTTTTTGCGAATGAGAGAAAAATAGAAAATGAAAAAGAATTTTTTAAAAAGTTGAATAGTTTTATTGTTTTTGGTTTTACTGGTGGCTTTTTCAGTGCTTGATTTTGGTGATGGCGGAGAGAAAAACGAGCGAAATTTGGCGAAGCCAAATTTCGCTCCCAAAACTCAAAAGGAAAAGAAGGAAAAGGAAAAATGATATTCCCCCAAAGAATATCAAAATCTCTTGGGGGTGGGTGCCGATGTGGATTGGGTCAAGGTTAGAAAGGTGGAAGAGAATTATGATTCTCGGGTGCCGATAGATTTTAAAAAGATGGGTTTTGATCATGTCCGAATCAGAGTTAAAGAGGATATTAAAAATCCGGAATTCAGAGAAAAGCTGAAACGGGCGGTTGAGGATGCTCTGGATGCCGGTTTATTTCCGATTTTGGCCTACAAAGCCGAGGAGTTTAAATTACAAGCCGATGAAAAGACGGAAAAAGGGGCTTTGGATTGATGAAAGGAAACCGCGGAATTTTTTAAAGATTATCCGCCGGAACTTTCTTTCAATCTGATTATTGAAGTTACCGATGAGCTGAGCCGAAGACCGGATCTGTTGAATGACTTTTACGGCAAAGCCATTGAAGAAATCAGAAAAACCAATCCACGGCGAATTATTATCATTTCCCCGGTGGCTCGCTCGGATCCGGAAAAGTTGGAACTTCTGGTTTTTCCCAAGAATGATGAAAATATAATGGCGGAGTTTCATTTTGATGCTTCCGGTCCAAGCAAGGAAAATCCAAAGAAAAAATGAACCACCGGAACCGAGGAAGAAAAGGATATTATCAGGAGCAAAATTAAAAAAGCTCTGGAATTTCAAGAAAAAAGCGGTCGGCCGGTTTGGGTGGGTGCTTGAATGGCCGGAAATTATAACAAGGGAAATGATTACACCATTCCGGAGCAGGAAAAATTCGCCTCCTTTGTAGTGGGGGAATTACGAAAAGCCAAAATTCCCTATGCCATCAATTCCGGGAAAAGATTTTATGATTACGAGAAGAAAGAGGAAATTAAGGAAATGAAAAAATTGAGGGAGATAATTACGGAGAAGTAGCCGTATAGAAATTTAGTTTTATTTGGGGTGGAGCTTGTGTTATAATCTTTTTAAGTATTTAAGATTTTGTGTCTATTGCAAAATCCAGTTTTTATCCGAAATACACTTCGTATAAAAACAAGTTATATGAAATATTGACTAGATTATTCTGATATAAAATGTTTTTGCCAATAAAAAAAAGATGATGCAAAATTTAACATCGTCTTATAATAATCTCGTAATACATTACATAACACTGTGTATCTGGTCCCGCAAAAGAGAAAAATTAAATAATTCTCTATTTTTTAAAAAGCCCTTTTTCAATTTTTTAGAAAATAAAAAGCCGTTACTTTCAAAAATTCTTGAAATGTAACGGCTAAAACGACAAGTTGAATAGAGATGGGTGGTTAATCCTCCTCTTTTTCAAGTTCATCCATCCAGCTCATATCAGCCCCGTCCATTGGGTCTGGTTTACATGCCTCGCTGAGGCATTCGAAACACCGTTGCTCTTCAAAAGGACAATTTCTTACCATTTCTTTGGTTACGGTCATCAAAACTGGTTGATTATTTTCCATGGTCTTTCTCCTCTGTTCTTCGTTAAAAGTTAATTTATCAGTAAAATTACTGTCGTCTTAGTATAGCAGGTTGTCTAATCTATGTCAAGTCTATGACCAAAAAATTAAAAAAGGGCTTTAATAAGGTAAATTATCTAATTTTTCTCTTTTACTCCACCCAAATTTTTATTTCTCTCTTTTTTAAGATACAATAAGGAAGAAAAATAAAAACTTTAGATACACAGAAACATTATCAAAAATAATTTTTTAAAAAAACAAAAATGAAAAATACAAAAATTTACACGGGACAATGTCAGTGTGGAAATATAAAATTTTCTCTAAAAGGCAGGCCGGAAGAGCCACATCTTTGTTATTGTCATATGTGTCAGCGTATGGCGGGGGCTCCGGTTGTCGCTTGGGTGAAATTTCCTTTAAATTCTCTAAAATATGAGTCGGGGGCACCAAAGATGTGGCGTTCTACCGAGAAAAGCCAAAAAGGGTTTTGCCCAAAGTGCGGAAGCTATCTTTTTGTTGTGGATGGCGGAGACGATTCCATCTACATGATTACAAATTGCCTGGATCAAAAAAATGATATGGAGTTTTCTCCCGAATTTGAAAGCTATAAGGAAAGTGCTCCCCGATGGTTACATATCCCGGATGTTGAGAATAAGGAGGAAGATGATGACAGCTAATCAATAAATTGAACTCAATACTATAATATGTTACCATATTATAGTAATAAGGTTTACTAATAGATATAAAAAATATGACAACAATAACCGTACCAATAAATGACGAATTAAATGACTTTATACTTTCAATGATTGAAGATAACAAGGCGGAAACAAAGGCCGGGGTTGTTAGAATGGCTTTGCAAAAGCTTAGGGAAGAACAGCTTTTTGAAGAAATAAGACAAGCTCAGGAATCTGTAAAAAAATATGGAACTTTTAAGGGTGATCTGGATGAGTTGGTAAAAGATATTTAAAATGATTGAAGTTGAATATACTAAAGACTTTCTGAAGAGCTATAAAAAGATTAAAATTAAGAACCCCAACCTGGCATCAGAGATAAGAGAGAAGATATTGGAATTCCAAGATGAAAGTAATCATAGAAAATTAAGAGTTCATAAATTGAAAAGGCCTTTTGAAAATGTTTACTCTTTTTCTGTGAATTATAGAATTAGAATTACATTTGAATATCTGAATAAAAAAACTGCAGCATTATTATTGACTGTTGGTGACCATGACATTTACAACAAATAACTTTTAAACCATGACCAAGACCAATACTCCTCTGGCTCATTTTTTGAAACCGAATAGTTTGGATGAAATAATCGGTCAGGAAAAAATAATTGGTCCGGAGACTTTTTTAAGAAGGGCCATAGAAAATGACAATATTCCGTCCATGATTTTTTACGGACCACCGGGGGTTGGTAAAACTTCCCTGGCGGTGGTTATCTCAAAAATGACCGGGGCCAAGTTTAAAAAAGTCAATGCCGTTTCGGCCGGCATAGCCGATTTACGGGAAGTAGTTTCAGAGGCCCGGAGAGACAGGCAGAGTCTTTTTCAAAACAAGACCATTCTTTTTATTGATGAAATCCATCGCTTCAATAAAAAGCAACAGGATTTTCTTTTGCCCCATGTGGAAGACGGGACGGTTATCCTGGTCGGAGCCACCACGGAAAATCCTTCTTTTGAAGTCAATTCGGCTTTGCTTTCCAGAACTCAGGTTTTTGTTTTTCAACAATTGACCAAGGAGGATATTTTTAAAATTTTAAAACAGGCCCAGGAAAGACTTTTGAAATTGGGAAGAATCGGGGAGGATGAAAAACTGGCGGAGAAGATTTTGATTTTCATAGCTTTCTATTCCCACGGCGATGCTCGTTTTGCTTTGAATATCTATGAAATGGCTCTGGGAGAACAGGAGGCCGGCAAGAAAATCAATCAGGCGGTCATTAAGGATATTATTCAGAATAAGGCTTTGATGTATGATAAAAACGGTTCTCAACATTACAATATAATTTCCGCCCTCCATAAGTTCATGCGGGATTCCGATCCCCACGGAGCGGCCTATTGAACCATGAGAATGATTGAGGGCGGGGAAGATCCGAAATATATTGTTCGCCGAATGATGAGATTTGCTTCGGAGGATATCGGCAATGCCAATCCGGAGGCTTTGATTTTGGCTTCGGCCGTTCAAAACACGGTTAATTTTCTCGGTCTGCCGGAATGTGACACGGCCCTGGTGCAATTGGCAACCTATTTGGCTTTAAGTGAAAAGGATAATTCCGCCTATGTGGCCGTCTGTAATATTCGGGAGGATATTATTAACTCGCAAGCCAATTACATTACAATATTACACCAAACCTTTCACCAAAATTTACGTTAAAAATTATCAAAAAAGCCTTAAAATATGACTATATTCTGCGTTTTTTTGAAAATTTTTTCCGGTAAATTTTGAAGAAATCTTTGGTGTAATTGGCTTGCTGGTTAATAAAAAATACGGTCCTCTGGATGTGCCGGCTCATTTGAAAAATGCCGTAACCGATTTGGATAAAAAAATGGGCTATGGGAGTGAATTGAAATATGCTCATAACTATGAAGATAAAAAAGTTAATCAGGAACATTTGCCCAAGGAGTTGAAGGATAGGAAGTATTATAGAAATTCCTTTGAGAGGAAAAAGGAAGGCAGGGAGGATTTGTGGTAGATATTCAAGTTGTAAGAGATATTTTTCTTAATTTTTTGGTGGTATAATGGTGGTATGACAATCATAATTACAAAAAACGGAAAAGAGGCTCAAAAAATAGAAAAATCTAATTTTGAGAATGAAAAAGAGGTTCAAGAGTATATTAAAGAAAACCCGGAATCTTTACCGCTTTATGAAGTTAAGAGTGATGTTCAGCTACTGATTTTAAAAAGAGAATTCTCCACAACCAGCGGACCGGCTGATGCTATCGGAATTGATAGGGATGGCGATTTATATATTATTGAAACAAAATTATATAAAAACCCGGATAAGAGAACTGTTTTAGCTCAAGTTTTAGATTATGGTGCAGCCATTTGAAAAAATACAGATTTTAATTATTTTATAAATATGATTGAAGAAGAAATTAGGAGTAGATTTAATTTAAGTTTTGAAGAAAAATTAACGGAATTTTTTGATTTGGATGATGATGAATTGGAAAGGGTTAAAGAAAATTTACAAAATAATTTAGATAAGGGAATTTTTAAATTTGTAGTTTTGATGGATAAAATCGATGATAGATTAAAGGATTTAATAATTTTTATGAATCAAAATACAAGTTTTGATATTTATGGGGTGGAGCTGGATTTATATAAATTTGATGGTAGTGAAATTATAATTCCGAGATTATTTGGTGGGGAAGTTAAAAAGGAAATCAAGAATGGAAAAGTAAATATTAGAAAAGAAGTAGGAGAAGAATATCATTTAAATAAACGGAGTAAAAATGTTCAGAAGTGATTTAGAGAATTAAAAGAGTTTATTTTAAAAAATAATAGCAATTTCACCATAAGTACTCCGGAATCTTTTATATCCTTTAAATTAAATGGATTAAATGTTTTTACTTTTAGATTCCATAATACAAATATTGATATGGATGGTTTACTCGGGTTTTGTATTCAAAAAAGAGTAGAATATTTAAATAGTAGACTAAAATTAAGTAAAAAAATAGGGCCTTATCAAAGGAATCGCAATGATAGGGAGAAGGGTCGTGGACTTCCAAGAATTAGAATAGAAAGCGAGAACACACTAAATGATGCAAAAAGATTTATTGAATTTTATATAAAAAATATAGAAGGTGAGAAAAAAAGAAAAGAAAAGGATTACTGTGAATAAAAAAAAAGAAAAAAAGGAATATGTTTTGGAGGTTAGGAATTTGAGTCGGACCTACCATATTGACAGTCCCAAGCCCATTGAGGCTCTGAAAAATATCAATTTGAAAATTAAGAGGGGAAAGTTTATCGCTTTGATGGGTCGGTCCGGATCGGGAAAATCCACTTTTTTGCATCAGGTGGCTCTTTTGGACAGGCCGACAAAGGGAGAAATTTGAATTAAAGGCAAGAAAGTTTCCGAAATGACCGAGGAAGAAAAGAGCCGTTTTCGCCTGCAACATATCGGCTATATTTTTCAGGATTATGCTCTGCTTCCGGATTTAACCCTCTATGAAAATGTGGCTTTGCCCATGATTGCCCAGGGTCTTTCCAAGGAAGATTATCATAGAGATGTTATGGATGTTATTAAAAAAATCGGCTTGGAAGAATGGATCAACCACTTGCCGGGGGAGCTTTCCGGAGGGCAACAGCAGAGGGTTTCCATCGCCAGGGCCATTGTCAATAGGCCGACCATTCTCTATGCCGATGAGCCCACGGCCAATCTGGATTCCGATGCTTCCCGGGTGGTTTTGGAGAGTATGAGGGAATTGGTGGATAAATATAATCAGACCATTATTATGGTAACCCACGAACCGGAAGATGAAAAAATGGTGGATGAGGTCATTTGGTTAAGGGATGGGGAGTTGAAAAAAGATGAAATGTAAAGTTGGAGTTGAGTTAATCTTTGCATTGATAAATTTTTCCCATTTAAAAAATAGGTCATTAAGATTTTTGTTTGCGTAGTAGTATATAGACATTTTTACTTTCAGTTGTTTTAAATTTTAAAATCTATTTGTCCACGTACTAGTACGTGGGACCGCATTTTCTTTTCGGTTTTTTTTGAATTACAACTGTTGTCCACGTACTAGTATGTGGACAGTTTTCTTTTATTCCTTTATTTCTTTCTTTCTTCTTTTTTATTCATTATAGCCGAAGTAGCCAGAGTCCAAAAACTACCACGCCGGGGGTGGTAGTTTCTTCGTTGCAATTTAAGGCTGACTCTCTCTTTGTATTAAAACTCAAAATCAGCATCTCCGCCGACTGCCGGCATATGATTTTCATCCAATTCCGTAAAGCTGGTGCGAGCTCCATCAAAGTAAAGATGAATCACTCCGGTGGCTCCGTTTCGGTGCTTTTCAATAATCAACTTGGTGGCTTCTTCACGGGCCTTGCCGTCATCTTCCGATTTATCACGGTGAATAAACATAACCACATCGGCGTCCTGTTCAATGGATCCGGAATCTCTCAAATCGGCCAGACGAGGTTCGGAGTTCTCACCCCTGTGTTCAATATTACGGGAAAGCTGGGAAAGGGCGATAACCGGCACATCCAATTCTTTGGCAAGTTGTTTAAGACCTCGAGAAATTTCCGTAACTTCCTGAACGGGGGAAGAGTTTTTTCCGGTTTTCAGAGGAGCCATCAGTTGCAAATAGTCAACGATGATTAAATCAAGGCCGTGTTTTCTTTTCAGCTTTCTGGCCGCTGATTTCATTTTTAAAACATTATTGTAGGAATTATCATCAATAAAAATTTTGGCGGCCGATAGTCTATCCATGGCGTCCCGCAGGGCCGTGAAATCTTCTTCTTCGGTAATGTTTCCCGTTCTCAGTTTTCAGGAATCAACTCTGGCCTCGGCTGAAAGCAGACGATCGGTCAATTGCTCCTTGCTCATTTCCAGAGAAAAGAAAGCTACCGATTTTTTATGTTCCACGGCCACTTTTCTGGTAAAGTCCAAAGCCAGGGAGGTTTTTCCAACGGAGGGACGGGCTGCTAAAATAATCAAATCAGATGGTTGAAAACCGGAGAGTTTTAAATCCAGAGAGTGATAGCCGGTCGGTACTCCGCGGAGTTTGCTATCACCGTTTTGCAGCCTTTCCAGTCTTTCGTAGGCCTCTTTGGAAGTTTCGGCAATATTATAAAATTCAGCTGAGGAAATAGACTGGGAAATGGAGAATATTTCTTTTTCAGCATCATCAATACTGGCTTCAGCGTCGGCCTCCTCATCAAAACCAATGTCAGAAATTTTTTCTGAAGCCTCAATTAGTCGTCTTTTGATAGCCTTGTCGGAAACTATTTTTCCATAATGTTCAATATTGGCCGCGGATGGGGCGGAAATGGAAAGCTCAGCGATATAACTTTCGCCACCGATGGACTCTAAGAGCTTTTTGGCCGAAAGTTTTGAGGTCAAAGTTAAAAGATCTATGGGCTCATTCTTCTCATGGAGTTCCAGCATGGTCCGAAAGATAATCTGGTGTTTTTCGGCATAAAAAGACTCCGGATGGATATACTCTAAAATTTCATAAATAGAGTCGGACTTAATCAGAATGGAGCCCAGAAGGGCTTTTTCCGCATCTATATTTTGAGGCGGGATTCGGAGAGTGGTCAGGGAGCTTTTGGTCAAGCCGCCTTTTTTTAATTTTAAATTGGTGTCACTCATGGAACCATTTTAGCACATCATTTTTTTATTCGGGAGTGGAAAAAGACCGGAAGTGTCCAAAAGCTGTAGTTTAAGAGTGTAAAAGTCAGTCCCGGGC
>JALVSO010000070.1 GCA_027024305.1 Candidatus Parcubacteria bacterium
ATAATAATCCTTATTCTGACAGTCAATTTAGGGCTATTAAAATATGTGAGGGAAAATTAAACATTCCTCGTGGAGGGGTACAGGGAGCAATGACTGTAAATCGTAATTTTGAAGTACAGTTTGTACTATCTAATAATAGCAATGAAGATAATTTTTCAAATCACTATGTTTATGAAGCTAAGAAAAAATTAGCTGCTACAACCAGGAACATAGGAACATTTCCGGAAAGTTATTTAGATACAATTATTCATGAGGCGAGTTATAAATCTGGTTTAGGATTCGATAATATTAAACAGCATTTTTTAGATAATTTTTTGTCTAATATAATATCGTCAAGAGGTAAAGTGAGGCGTTTTGTTGTAAAAAAAAGAGTGCTGGAATTAATGTCAACAGAAATGTTTTATGGCAATATTAAGTTAAGACAAAATAGTGCCGAATAATAAAATAAATTAAATGTATGCAAGAATTAGAAGGATACGTAGTGAACAAGGAAAAGCGACGTGAAATTAATCTTTTTAATGTTTTTGACGAAAGTGGAAAAATAATTGGAGAAATTAAAATAAAAGATAGTGGAGTTGATGAAGAAACTGGGAAAAAATATTATTCTCTTAAGACAATAAATTCTTTCAATGAAGGGAGAGGAGTGATAAGTGCTATATTGAATGAGGTGGAAAAATTTATTAAAGAGCAAAATGCTATTATTAGCACTGTGTTGTGGAATTTAGAATTAGAGAGAGTTTTTAAAAAAAGAGGTTGGCGAGAATTAGCTCGAACAGATTCCAGAATATGGTTACAATATGATCCAAGTGATATAGATAATAAAAACAGTCAATAAAATTGACTGTTCTCTGTTTATTTTTTTTAACGATAGGCACTATTTGTGATTTTTGGTTTTTTTCAAAAACTCCTCTACCAACATAGTTTTTTGTTCTTTGGTTCCGAATTGGCGAATAGTAATGGTTTTGTCGGTGACTTCTTTTTCACCGATGATAATAAGGTAAGGAATTTTTTGTTTGGAGGCGAGGGCGATTCTTTTTCCGAGACCCTCATCTTGATTATGAATTTCTGTGCGTAAATTTTCTTGACGCAAAACGGAATTGACTTTTTCAGTATAGTCGGCAAATTTTTCCGAAACAGGCAAAAGGGCCACCTGGACCGGCGCTAACCAAAAAGGAAATGCTCCGGCGTAGTGCTCGATCAAAACACCCATAAATCTTTCCAAGGAACCAAGTAGGGCGCGATGAATAATAAACGGTTGTTGCTCCATTCCTTTGTCGTCGGTGTAGGTCATTTGAAATCTTTCCGGTAAGTTAAAGTCAAATTGAATAGTGGAAAGTTGCCAGTAGCGACCGATGGCATCCTTTACTTTAAAGTCAATTTTGGGGCCATAAAAAGCCGCTTCGCCTATTTCTTCAGTATAGTTAAGGTTTTGTTTTTTCAAAACCTCTCGGATAGTTTTTTCAGCTACTTCCCATTTTTCATCTTCCCCCAGATATTTATCACTTTTCTTGTCTCGAAAGGAAGCATAAACTTTTAATTCAAAGCCAAAAGTTTTTCCCAATACGAATTGAACAAAGTCAATTATCTGTTCCATTTCTTTTGCCAGTTGGTCTTTGGTACAAATAATGTGAGCATCATCTTGAGTAAAACCGCGCACTCGAGTTAGTCCGCCCAGCTCACCCTTTTTTTCATAACGATAAACCGTACCAAATTCATAATATTTTAAAGGTAGTTCACGATAAGAATGTTTGTTGTCTTTGTAAATGGAAACATGGAAAGGGCAGTTCATTGGCTTTAATAAGTAAATCTCACTTTCTTTTGGTTTTCTTTCGTCTTGCCAATCTTCCAGAGTTTGTCCCAATTCCATCGGTGGAAACATAGAATCGTTGTAAAAGCCCCAATGACCGGAAGTTTCCCAGAGAGTTTTTTTGCCGATGTGTGGAGTAATAACGGGAACATATCCTCTTTTCAGCTGTTCGTCTTCAAACCATCGTTTTAAAGTGTTTAAAATAGTGGCTCCTTTCGGTTTCCAGAGAGGAAGTCCGGCACCGACATTTTGGTCAATGGTAAACAAATCCAATTCTTTACCTAGCTTTCGATGGTCTCGTTTTTTGGCTTCTTCCTGTTGGAATAAATATTGTTTTAATTCTTTTTTGTTATTAAAAACCACCCCGTAAATTCTTTGCAGTTGCTGATTGTTTTCGTCCGCCTTCCAATAGGCGCCGGAGATTTTGGTTAATTTAAAAGCGCTTGGATCAATCTCTCCCGTTGATTCCAAATGAGGGCCCTTACAAAGATCAACCAGTGGTCCGGATTTGTAAACACTAACCATTTTTTCCCCTTCTTCTGCCAAATCTTTAATCAATTCTACCTTTAAGGGCTGGTCGGCTTTTTGAAAATGTTCCAGAGCATCTTTAATAGGCATTTCTCTCATTTCAAACTTATAATTTTCTTTAATGATTTTCTTCATCTTTTCCTCAAGAATTTCTAAGTCTTCTGGAATTAAAGTACGAGGTAAATTAAAATCATAGTAGAATCCATTTTCTATGGCTGGTCCAATTCCCAACTTAGCTTCTGGAAACATTTCCAAAACCGCCGTAGCTAAGATATGAGCCATGGAATGACGCTTGATATTCATTTTTTCTGCTTGTTTTTCTTTTTTAGACATAATATTTAATTAATTCTTAATACTTGACAAATTTTTTCAAAGTGTTATAATACAAACATAAAGACGAAAAGGGGCACCGAACGGCTAACTACCTAAGGTTCCCTTTTCATTTATTTAGGGATTGATTTTTGCAAATGTTACCCATGGTTAATGTTTGTAGAGATTGGTTCCTATTTTATTTTTGGAGTCATTTAGGTAGGCATAATACTTTGCGGTAATATTTTTGTACAGAGAGGAGGCAAATTTTTTATTGGGAAATAATATTTTTTCAAATTTATTTTCCTCTATTAAAAAATCAACTAACATCT
>JALVSO010000071.1 GCA_027024305.1 Candidatus Parcubacteria bacterium
GACATCTTTTAGCCCTTCTTTTTGTTATTTTGACCATTTATCTATTTTACAAAATAGATAATCTTTGGTCTTTGTTACAGATAAAGGAAATCCGGTGATTTTACCCACCGGATTTTGCCTTTACGCCGAAAATTTTCTCACCCTAACGGAAAGCAAAGCAGTTTGCTTTCCTCCTGTGGAGCTAAAAAAGTAAAAAGCCCATTCGGGCTTTAAACTTTTTTGCTCCACAGGTAGGGTTCGGCTAACATCCTTAAAAAGTCAAAGCTCGTTCCTCGCTTAAACTTTTTAAGGCCTTAGCCATTACGCGGGGGCGTAAAATCTTAGAGAAACGGCTCGTAACCTCGCCTGTTTTTCAAACAGATTTTACATAGCCCCGCTCTTTTCGAACCCTACCTGTGGATCCAAAAGTAAGGAAAAAATCGCTATCGCGATTTTTTTAAACTTTTGCTCCACAGGTAGGGTTCGAACCTACGACCAACCGGTTAACAGCCGGTTGCTCTACCACTGAGCTACTGTGGAATATAATGTATTTGCTCAAAGAATATTCTATTTTAATTTTTGGAAAAGTCTTTTTCTACCGTGGTAGAGTTCCTCTTCCAACTTTGACCTGTCTCGCAAGCTCGACAACGGTCAATCCCTCGCAAGCTCGGGACCGCGAAAATTGAAAAGCGGTTTTCAATTTTCCTGCTGAACCATCATGTCCACCGACTTTTATTTCTAACCAAAATAAAAGTGCTGAAATTATAACAAAAAAGACTCTTTTTGCAAGAATTTTATATGGGCTCAGCGCGGAAGCAAAACTCCAACCCTTTTACGATTTAGACTTTCCCAAAAGTGGCGGAGAAGAGTTGATTATTCTACAGTAATTATCGCCTCAACCTTTTTTCTATAAACTTCCGCCTCTTTTTCCAAACCATTAGCTTTTAAAATTTTTGAATGCAGAAGTAAAAGCTCCTTTTTGTTGGGCATCAATTTCATTATTTTTTCCGATTGCTTCAAAGCGTCTTTATGCAAACCATGATTAAAGAGAAAGTCTGCATATTCCTTTAATAACATAACATTGTTTGGTCTCTTTTCTAATTCTCTTTAATATCTTTACTTTTCAAGTCTTTTATTAACTTCATATAAAAACTTCTCTTCATACTCTTTTGCTCCTTTATCTTCTCCGTTTGCTTTCAAAATGTCTGCGTAAAGTTTTAAAAAAGTGGGTTTAGTTACAGACATTCCGTTATCAAATATTTTCTTCATTTCCTTCTTAGCGTCTTCATTAAGCCCCAAAGAGAACAGATATTTTGCATAAGCATATTTTAGTCCCAATAGAAACGGTCTATTTCTAATCTCCCTTTGGAAGGCCAAGATGGTTAAAAAGAAGTAATCATTCCAATAATTATAATTTATGTTTTTTAGAATTCTGGTGCTCCCTTCTACATTTTTAACAAAATTATATCCACCATAGGAATCTAAATTTAAAATATACTCCAATTCATTATAAAAAACCTTAGAAATGGCCCTTTCTTTATTTTTATCATTTAAATTATTTAATTTAGTGCAAAAATTATAAAAATATTTTAATCTTTCTTCATCAATTCCATCTGTATTATATTCTTCACATTGTTTGTACTTGCCGACAAAGTGATAGTAATATTGTAATTCTAAAAACTTATTATTAACAATCATGGGCACAATCACAAACTTATAGGAAAAAATTATCAAAAAGATATAAATAATGGGCAATAATATTCCGTATCGTTTTAAATCATTATTTTTTATCTTTACATTTTCTACATTAATATTATAAATATATATACCATAAGCCAATAAAATAAAAAATAATATGTTAGATGAAATAATGGTGAAAGATGTCAACAAAGAAACAGCATAAGCAATAACTACACCGACTCACAAAGACTTTTCTTTTAATGAAAGAACTCTACTCTCTATAAAAACTTTAATTAAAATATAAAAAATTAATAAATAAAGCGTAAAACCTATTATTCCATTCTGGGATAGCTTATCTAGGAAATCATTATGACTTTTGTCAAAAACCCCCCTTTCTTTTATAGATACTTCATCATAATACTTTTCAAAAATATAAATATAGTTATACTCTCCCCATCCCAATAGCGGCCTATCTTTTCACCCCAAAACGGCAATTTTCCAGTTTAAAAATCTATCAATAACACTAATATCATTTAAATTTATACTTAAAATTCTCTTCGCGATAGGAACTTTGTCTATTAATTTACTTTCTAAAACATCCTCTCTGTGTTCATAAATAAATCAAGTACTAAATATAGATATAAATGTTAAGAAAAAAACTAAAAATTTATAAAACTTGTTTTTAACAAGAAAAACATAAACCAATACTGAAAAATATAAACCGACAACTAATCCCAGAAAAGGACCCCTGCTCCCACTCCTAAACAAAATATATAAAAAAAGAACGAATAATAATGAAAAAAAAATAATTTTTGCTTTTCTATTTGCCTTTACTTTTTCAACCTTTGATAAAAAAATTAGAGAAATAAAAATAAAAAAATTTATCACCAATCCTAAATATATGGGATTGCCCAAAGTGGAAATCGCCCTTTCGCTTTTCTCAAAAAATACAAAAATAGAGATTATAATGCCCACAAGCAATAAATTAAAAAGATATTTTCTCCAAACCTTTTTATCTCTCAAAGTTCCAGATAAAATAAATAGAAATATAAGAAAATGAGAATAAACCAATAATCCATCCATTCTTGACATCGTTGGATAAAGAGAATCATAGAAACTAAAAGCAAAGATGCTAGAAATAAATATGTATAAAAAAAATAATAAAATCACTATTAATAAGATATTTGATTTAACTCTATAATTTTTGTTATATATTAATAAAGTGATTCATAATAAAAAGGCAATTTCTGTCAACAACATAAACAAAAAACCCTTAATATCTATAGTCGGATAAAAAAAGGAATCACTTTTAATTACTAAAATATATGGGATTAAAAAAATTAAAAAAAATAAAATCTTCTCAAAAATAGATAAAAAAAAATCTCTTTTATTTATCACTGAATATTTATTCCCTATTTTAAAATTTCCCGCAAGACTCCTAATCAACTTTTCTAAAAACATATACCGCATTATAACAAATATAATCTTCTTTGCTATCTAAGGGTGGGGGCTAAATTCTCTAAAACTAAATAAAATACTTACTCCACCTAAATGAGTTTCACCCTTTACTACACCCCTCAAAACAAAATAAAGTTTCTAAGTAAGCCAAGAAAAAATTGAGGACTAAATGAAAAACAACCTTTTAGGCTGTTTTTCAACACTTGATAAATAAATTACTCACAAGATGTAGAGTTTGCTCCTTTTGTACTCGTAAGCTCCTTAATACCTGAACCAGTAGAGTCTATACAAAAGAAATTGCCAGAATTAGCTGGATCGCTAACCTCAACAGCTCAGGCACTTTCAGAGTCATCACAATCATATCCAGCAAGAGAAGTTATTGCTGTACTTGCTAGAGAATCAGGACCTGTACAAACATTATCATAACTATATGCATTATTCTTAGAATAAAGCAAAGTTGCCTTGGTTGGAATACCCTGTAAAGATGCCTTTACTTTAGCCACGTTAGCATCATCAATCTTATCTTTTGGATTAATGGCAACGAATAGAATTCCGGCAAGAATACCAATGATTGCGATAACTACTAGAAGCTCAATAAGAGTAAATCCTCTTTGTGTTAAGTTTTTCATATTTATAATATAAAAATTATTATTATTAATTGATAATTCCTCAATTGAATTTTTTCAATTAAAGGTGCCCTAATTATACTAGATTCCCTTAAAAAATCAGTATTTATTAAAAATAAATGTGGATAACCAACTTTTAACAAGTCCTACCACCCCCGGCGTAGTAGGATTACTACGCCGGGGGTGGTAGGGTTAAAATATTATTCAAAATCCTTATCAAAACTATTTTCGTTTAGTTTTAAACCTTTATTTTCAGCAAAATAAATTGAATGATTTTTAATATATTCTTTATACTTTCCCAAACCACCGGCCTCCGCTAAAACTTTTTTTATCTCTTTTTCATCACAAATTCTTTCCCCCTTTTCCTTATCAATATACTCAAATAAAGATGTTTTTACCAAATCTTTTTTTAAATCTAATTTATGATGCTTATAATTAAGATTGACATAGGCTGTTACAACTTCTAAATTTTCAATTTCTTTGGCTTTATACCTTCCCTGAAAAAGGGCTCCGCTGCGCTCGTATTCGGAATTAAAAAACTTCACATAAGATGTTCCCAACTTAGACATGAATTTAGATATGCCGCCCTCTTTTTTTTCCTTCAAAATAAAATGAAAGTGGTTTGGAAGCAAACAGTATGCAACTATGGTAACCAGGTCATCTTTTTTTAACCTTTTAAATATTTCTTTGGCCTTTTTCCTGCCCTCCAATTTTGTTATGTTCTTTAAGGTTTCCTCTTTTTGAGATAAGATAATCGCATCAAAAAAATAAAACAAATCGCCCTTGTCTAAAAATATATTTCTCTTATCAACCCCCCTATTGAAAACATGGTAATACTTACCTACTTCAAATTCTATATTCCTTTTTGCCATAGCTCCATATTAACACAAAAAACTCCTATTACCACCCCCGGCGTAGTAATTCTACTACGCCGGGGGTGGTAGGAGTTTTTTTAGATTTTGAAAAATAATGGCTGTGGTGATGGGTCCAACTCCGCCGGGAGTTTGAGCAAAATAGGAAGCCTTTTCCAGACAAGCATGGGAAATATCGCCAACCACAACTCCATTCTCCGAGGAAGTTCCCATATCAATCAAAAATACTCCATCTTTTATCATATAGTTTTCAATCAGGTTCGGTTTACCCGCTCCGGAAATAAGCAAATCGGCTTCTTGAATTTTTTTCTGGCCGTTATCAAATTCCAGCTCGTTTTTTAGAATATCAAATTCAAAACCCAGTTTTTTTAAAAGAACAGCCACCGGTTCTCCGGTTAATTTCCCATGACCGACAATTAAAACTTTTTTATCCTTTCATTTTTCAGCTTTTTCCAGATTTTTTGATCTTAAAATTTCATAGACAGCGGCGGCCACCGGAGGCAGAGGCTTCGCCTCTGCCTCCCCCTTCTCCATTCTCAAAAATTCTTCCCAAGCCTCCTCCGACAACAAATCAACATCCTTGCTTGGAGCAATAGCACCCAAAACATTCTCCCGGTCAAACTTTTCCGGCAGAGGTAGCTGAACAATAATTCCATCGCTTAAATAATTTTCCTTTTGAATTTCCTCAATTAAAAAATTCTCCGCCACCTTTTCATCATATCGTAATTCTTGAAAATCAACATTCAAACTTTCCGCCACTTTTTTCTTCATGGCCACAAAAGTATCAATAACTTTATTTTCCCCCACCATAAAAACGGAGAGCTTAGCCCTTCGTTCGTTCTTTTTTTCAAAATCAAGAAAAAAAGGTTTTAGCTCAGCTAAAATTTCATCCCTTATTTTCTTTCCGTCAATTATTTTTTCCTCCATATCTCTTTATAAAAATTATTATTATTTTAACATATATAAAAAAGAAAAAACCGGGCTCAATGAGCCCGGTAATTGGTTAGGAACCCCGAATCAATAGTAGGAGCCGTGGCGATAATCCCAGGAATCATATATCCCGGCCAATTCTGCCATAATCTTCTCCACTTGCAGACCCTTCCGAATCAGAACGGGGATGTCCGTGAGTTTTCCATCGCTACCCACCATGGAAACCATAACCCCCTGTTCATGGCGGTTATGTTCATCGGCACCCGGCTGTTGAGCACGAACATAGTCGTCCGCCTCGATGGCCAGATCAACCCCGGAAAGAATTCTTTCTCCGACCCCTTCCAGAACCCCACGATTGCCTTTCCCGGAAGGGTTGGCAGATGAGGCAAATGAAAGCTGACCTCCCGGCAATCCATCTCCACCCAGCCAAAGCTTACGGGCGACGGCCTCGGAAGGAGTCCCGTACTTGATGACGAAACAGGAGGTTTTCCGACCATCCATCATCATTTCGGAACTTCCATCCTTGGGTACATACTCCTCAATGGCCTCATCCTTCCAGGGCAGAATGCAACCCAAAAGAATATCCTTCTTCCAACAGGAAGCATAGAGTTCTCTGATTTCATCATCCAGAACAGCCAGCTCTTCCAGCTGGTCAAGATAAGCACAAAGAACCACCCCGGGCTTCTTTTTCGGGCGCTGTTTGAGATCAAACTTACGCTCCAGCCCTCCAGCGCCTGTTGTCATAATAATATAGCCGACCTTGGTCGGCGACACAATGGTACCAGCAGGATCAGAAACCACCTTTGCGATTTCAGTAATCTGGGGCTCATGAAGCCCAATCGGCTCTCGTTTGATAATGTTCGTCATTATCATCTCCTTTCAGTTTTTTTAAAAAAAGATAATGCTTATTCCACTATCCACCAAATAAAATTATACAATACTTTAAATAATAATCAAGGTTAATCATTCTTCATCATCTTCAAAAAGACATCCTGGGAAATACTAATCTTTCCCATACCTTTCATTTTCTTTTTCCCTTTCTTTTGTTTTTCCAGCAATTTCATTTTTCGGGTAATATCTCCCCCGTAGAGTTTTCCGGTAACATCTTTTCGGTAAGCTTTGACGGTTTTGGAAGATAAAATTCTTCCCAGAACCTTAGCCTGAACCTTCATCACAAAGTTTTGCCTTGGCAAAATTTTGTGCAATTTCTCCACGGCCTTTTCAGCCTCTTCCTGCATTCTAACCTTGGAAACCACCCGGGCAAAGGGCACCTGAATTTCATCGGCTACCAAAATATCCATGCGAGCCACATCGGCCTTTCTATAACCGTCATTTTCATAGGAAAGAGAAGCATAGCCGGAAGTTTCCGATTTCAACTCATCAAAAAAGCCCCTCATTAACTCCCTCAAAGGAACTTCGGCCACAATCTCAATGCGCCCGTCTCCAAAATCCAGATTGGACAGAACCTGCCCCTCGTGTCTGTAAAATAATTGAGAAATTACTCCGGCGTATTCCGCCGGTGAAATTATTTTGGCCTTAACCCAGGGCTCTTCCACTTCCAAAAGATCGCCGTGGTCCGGAAAAAGACTGGGATTATAGATGGTCTCTTCTTCCCCGTTTTTCAATTTCACTTTATAGATAATGGTCGGCTGGGTGATGATCAAATCCAAATTATGCTCCCGTCTCAATCTTTCCGTGATAATCTCCAAATGCAACATACCCAAAAATCCGACTCGATAACCCCTACCCAGGGAACCGGAAGTTTCTTCTTCAAAGGTAAAAGAAGAATCAGAAAGTTTTAATCTTAAAAGGGCCTGCCTTAAATTATCAAAATCATCCTGACTTTCCGGATAGATGGAAGCTCAAACCACCGGCTTGGGTTTTTCGTATTCCGAAACGGCTTCATCGCCCACGGGGTTTTTAAAGGAAGTAATAACATCTCCCACGGAAGCAATACCCGGCCTTTTAATGCCCGTAACAATATAGCCGATTTCTCCAGCTGAAAGAGATTCAACCTCCTTTTCAAAGGGCGTAAAAACTCCCACCTCGTTGGATTTAAATTTTTCCTTGGCCACCTTGAAAAGCAAATCCTGATTCTTTTTAACCTCCCCGGAAAAAACCCTGACATAGACAATGACTCCCTTGTTTTCGTGGTAGGCAAAGTCAAAAATCAGAGAATTTAACCTTTGATCATCTTTCTCTTCGGGGGCCGGGATTTCTTTAATGATTTTTTCAAAGAGCTCCTCCACTCCCTCACCGGTCTTTCCGGAAGTTTCAATTATGTCATCCATTTCCACATCCAAAAGAATGGCGATTTCCTCCTTGACCTCTTCAATTTTGGCCAAAGGTGAATCGCATTTTGACAGAGCCGGAATAATTTTTAAACCGGCCTCCTTAGCCATGTCCAAAGTTGTCAAAGTCTGAGCCTGAACTCCCTGGGTGGCATCCACCAAAAGAATAGCTCCCTCCACCGCTTTCATGGCTCGGGAGACTTCGTAATAAAAGTCAATATGCCCTGGGGTGTCAATAAGATTAAAGATATACTCTTCTCCGTCATTATATTTTGTGCTGTTACTATTTATCTCCTGAAAATCTGATTGAGTTGACACCCCCGCAGAAGAACGCGGAATTGACGCGGAAGGACGCGGAACGGCTACCGAAGCTGCCATCTCTGCTTTTTCTTTTCTGACCTCATCATAAACTATTCGTTTAATTTCCAAATCTTTTGTACCAAAATTAACCAATAGAGCCAATTTATATTTTGAGCCTTTTAGATAAGACCATATCTGTTCCCTTTGGGGTGTTGAAATTTCCGGTAACGCTTTCAGCTCTAAAATAATTTTATCCTCAATAACAAAATCAGGATTATAGGAACCGATTTTTTTATCTTCATAAAGAATTGGAATATGCTTTTGACTTTCAAATTTTATCCCCCTTTTTTCAAATTCAAGCTTCAGAGCATTTTCATAAACCGACTCCTTATGACCCAATCCGATTTTTTTTCGCACTTCAAAAATTGCCCCCCTAATTTTATATGTTAAATCTCTATATAACAATTCCACCTGTGTGGATGAGTGGGATTGTGCCACTATGTGATCTTCCGCGTTGTTCTGCGTTCGTTCCGCGACCGTCTGCGGTCCGTAGGACAGTGGCTGTGTGGCTGTGTGGTCTTCCGCGTTATTCTGCGTCATATTCTGCGACCTTTCCGCATCCTTGTGTGGGTTTGTTGTTGTGTGATCTTCCGCGCTATTCTGCGTTTCTTTCCGCGTTATTTCCGCGTCATTGTGTGGTTGTGTGGCTGTGTGGTCTTCCGCGTTATTCTGCGTCATATTCTGCGACCCTCCGCGGTTCGGATGGTATTTATATACCATCCGAACAGGTTGCATCTTAATGGTAATCCCCCTCTCTTGCTCCAATTCCATGGTATCCAAAAGCTGGTCGTGCATTTTCCGACTTTCCACGGTTTTGGTTTTGTCCAGCATTCTATCGGAAAGAGTTGATTTTCCGTGGTCAATATGGGCGATGATGGAAAAATTCCTGATATTTTTTAAAGATTTTGATGACATAATTTTGTCTGCTTTTGAAGAATTATATCATAGATTGAAATGTGGAGCCTACCTTAAAATCTCCGATTTAAAAAACCTCTCCTGAAATTCCGTCAGGGCTTTGATTTGCTCATCGCTGTAATTTTGACCTTCTGGGACAACCAGTAACTCTGCAGAAACCAAAAATTTTCCAAGAAGCCTGGCTTGACACAGCGACACAAAAACACAACCACTTAACAAGCCAGGCTTCTTTCTAACTCTTCCCCATCGGGAGCCTCCGTGTCCGGGACATAACCATAGTTTAAGGGATAGATAAAACCATGCTTTGGATGTTTGCTCCCCATGGGTCGGTCCATTTTAACCTTTACAATTTTGTTTAAATATTTTTTTGAATAATCCATAATATAATTATTCTAACAGAAAAACTTTTCTTAATAAATCTACCGGATATTGGAATTTTACAACCGCTCGTTCCTCGTGGGTAAAATTCCATTCCGGGATGACCGAGCACCACTTTTGTAGGAATGAAAAGTTTTAAAATTTTAGTTCGTGAAACCACAAAAAAGTTTAGTTTCAGCTAAATATTTTTTTCAAAAGTGGTGCTCAGTTGCCGTCATCCCGGAAACAAGTTTTTCCCATAAGGAACGAATGGATGAAAAATTTAGTTATCCGGGATCCGGATTATAAAAAAAGAGCAAAAAAGAAAAGTCTCAGGTTCAGATTACAATCTGGAGTCAAGCGTAATTTTTTATATAAAATTTGTTATAATTTCCCCCATGCGAAATAATATTGTTCATCCCGATGCTGATAAACTGGAATACGAAATCCGGTCCATCGTTGAAATAGCCAAAAAACTGGAAGAATTGGGACAAAAAATAAGCTGGGAAAATATCGGTGATCCGGTGGCCAAAGGTGAAGAGATAGCTCCTTGAATCAAGGAAATTGTCTCCCGGGAAAGTCAAAAAGATGACAGCTATGCCTACTGCCCCACGGCCGGCCTTTTGGAAACCAGAAAATACATTGCCGATTACAAAAAGAAGGTGGAAAATATTAATATTTCCGCCGATGATATTTTATTTTTTAACGGTCTGGGAGACGCCATTTCCAAAATCTATTCCTACCTGAACAAAGAGGCTCAGATCATCGGTCCCAATCCGGCCTACCCCACCCACTCCTCCGCCGAAGCGGCTCATTCCGGAAAAGAACATATTACCTATTCCCTTCTGCCGGAAAAAAGCTGGGAACCGGACTTGGAAGAAATGGAAAATAAAATCAAATACAATCCGGCCGTTTCCGGAATTTTAATCATCAACCCTGACAATCCCACCGGTTTTCTCTACCCGAAAAAGACTCTGGAAAAAATTGTCGATCTGGCCAAAAAATACAATCTTTTTGTTATCTCCGATGAGATTTACAAAAATCTTTGTTTTAAGCAAGAAGATTTTATATCCGTCGGAAAAATCGCTTCCGAAAAAGATGTGCCGGCCATTATTTTGAGAGGTCTTTCCAAGGAAGTACCTTGACCCGGCTCCCGTTGCGGGTGGGCGGAATTTGTATGTCGTAAAAAAGATAAATTTTTTGATAGATATGTTCAATCATTGATAGATGCCAAAATGCTGGAAGTTTGCTCCACCACCCTGCCCCAAAAAGTTTTACCCCTTATTTTTTCAGACCATCGCTATAAAGAACTTTTAAAAGAACGAAGTAGAAAATACCAAAAAAGAGCCGAACTGGCCGGAGAAATTTTAGAAGAATTGGATGATTTAATTTTAGCACCGCAACCGGCGGCAGCCTTTTACCTAACCGTGGTCTTTAATGAAAAATACAAAAAAGAAAAGAATGAAATTAAAATTGAAAATGAAAAATTAAGGGATTTTATTAAAAGGGAAATCAAAAATGATTTTAATTGAGATAAAAAATTCGTCTATCAAATGATGGCTTCCACGGGTATCTGTTTGGTTCCTCTTTCTTCTTTCAATTCCAACCTCCAGGGTTTCCGTATGACTCTTTTGGAAAGTGATGAAAAAAAGTTTAGAGAAAATCTTGAAATTATAGGAGAAAAAGTTAAAGAATTTTTACTATAATTTTTACTATAATAAGTCTGTTGTAAGTAAAATAGACAAAAAGGAAAAAGACTAATATGCAAAAATCTTTTCTCTGTGTTGAGGATATCTTTGAGCCAGTTTTTCTCTTTCCTTCAGGCTTAAACTATTAAGATAAATATCACCATTGATTATTTCAGGTAAATTATTAAGACCTTCAGCGGTTTTTAGGCTTCGTAAATCCAAATTACCACCAACGCTTTGAGGAAGGGTTATGTCCTCGGCGTCTTCTAGGCTTCATAAATTTAAACCACCACCAACGCTTTGAGGAAAGGTTAGGTTTTCGGCGGTTTTTAGGTTTGATAAATTCAAGTGACCACCAACGCTTTCAGGAAGGGTTAGGTTTTCGGCGGTTTCTAGGTCTCTTAAATACAAATCACCACCAACGGTTTGAGGGAGAGTTATTCCTTCAGCGCTCTTTAAATTTCATAAACTTAAATTACCACCAATGCTTTGAGGAAGGGTTAGACCTTCGGCGGTTTCTAGGCTTGATAAATCCAAATGACCACCAACAGTTTGAGGAAGGGTTAGGTTTTTGGCGGTTTTTAGGTTTGATAAATATAAAAAACCACCAACAGTTTGAGGAAGGGTTAGGTTTTTGGCGGTTTTTAGGTTTGATAAATACAAATAACCACCTAAATGAAACGGGTTCTTGATTTTCTCTCTTAAAATATCCAAATGAGATTCATCAAGGTCTCCGGGATAAAATCTGGTATTCTCATTTATTTCTTCCGGGGTTCTGGCTATTTCTCCAATTTCATAATGGGTTCCGTATTTTGCATTAATAATTTCAGTAAATTTTTCATCGGAAGTTCTTTCTGTGAATTGACCCATCTTAAAAATGGTTCCGGTATCTTCGTTAAAATCATTGACATCGATAAAACCTTCATTGATTAAAAGCTGATCATTCCCAACTGAAATATTTTTTAGTTCAGAATCTTCAATCTCTCTAATTTCTCTATTTTTACCCAAATCATTCTTGGTTTTTTCAAGTTTTTCCAGAGCTTCAAGAAATTCCTGAAAATATTCTTCCGCTCCGGTTAAAAGCTTATCATCGGGCCCCTTGATTTGTTCAATTTTTTTCTTTTTTAAATTATACTCAATGGTTAAAAGTGGAGCGTCACCTTGAAGCTTTCCACTTTCTTTATCATATTTTGGAGTAAGCCTGAAAGAGAAGATTTCAATTTCTCCTTTTTTTATTCTGTTAATATAGGAATTGGAAGTTCCGACACAGTGATCCATATATTCCGACTCTTCTTCCAAATGAGGCATATTTAAAAGTCTGGCCATATAATAATTTCCCGATGAGGTTTCAAAGAGATTCTCAAAAGGATTAAAATCTTCATTACCAGTTTGCTCTGCCCTCTTTTTTCTCATCTCGGCAATTCTCATCAGGGTTTTTTGTTGATGAATTTCAAATAATCTCTCAAGAGAACCTTTACTTTTGTTAAAAAACTTGGGAGTTTCAATAACAGCATCAAAAAGAGTATTTTCATCTATGCTCTCGTTAGTTTGAAAATATCTTAAAAGCTTTAATTCCAAATTAGCTTTGGCAATTTCCGAAAAATTTAAATCACCTTCTCTTTCAATTCGAGCCAATAATCTGTTTTTTACCTCTTCAGCTCTCCTCGAAATTTCTTCCACCTTTTCTCCTAGATATTTTGTTTTAAATTCTTCAATATCTCTTAAAATTTTTTGTAATTGTTTGAACTGAAAATCTTCAGGGGTTTCTTGTTTCTTTTTTTTCTCGTTATCTAAAGAGAGAATATAATAATTAACATGCTCTCCCCCTCAATTTTCCGTACCTTTTCTTTCAAAACCAAAACGGCCTAGAATTTTATTTAATTTTGGATTTCATCCATGAAAAGATAATTGTTGATATCCAAGTTTTTTGGCTTCTTCCAAGACTTTTGAGATTTCAGTGAAAGCCGATAGTCCACTGGCTTTATTTGTTCCAAAATATTTGATATATCCTTTTTCCACTCCATCATCAAAAACCACATAACCCACAATTTCTCCATTTTCATCTCTCCAGATTTTATTTAAAGGATGAGAGTTAGTTTCCAGTCTTCCTATTAAATCCGGCAGAGCTGCTCTCACTAAATCATCGGGAACATCATCAATACCTAAAGTTATTTTTGAAATTTGTTCTTTATCTTGTTCAGATAAGGAATGAGGTTGTCTTTCTTGTCTTGGTGGTCGTTTTTCAATCATGGTTACATTATACTATGTCTTTTTAGACAAAACAATAAAGCACCTATATTTTATACCCCCAACCCTCCGCCGCTTTTTATTTGACTGTAGTTTTTAATCAGAAATATAAAAAAGAAAATAATAGAATTAAAATTGAAAATAAAGAATTAAAAAATTTTATTAAAAGGGAAATCAAAAATGATTTTAATTGGGACAAAAAATTCATCTATCAAATGATGACTGCCACGGGTATCTGTTTGGTTCCTCTTTCTTCTTTCAATTCCAACCTCCAAGGTTTCCGTATGACTCTTTTGGAAAGTGATGAAAAAAGGTTTAGAGAAAATCTTGAAATTATAAGAGAAAAAATCAAAGAATTTTTACTATAATTTTTACCATAATAAGTCTGTTGTAAAAACAGACGCTAATTAGCTAAAATTTTTCTCTGTGTTGAGGGTATCTTCGAGCGAGTTCTTCTTTATCTTCGGGACTTAATTTTTTCAAAACTATTTTAGCACCAATTTTTTCCGGAAGGACAAGACCGTCTATGGTTTCTAAATTGGTCAGATACAAATCAGCACTAACGGTTTGAGGAAGAGTTAGGCCTTCGGCGGTTTTTAGACTATTTAAAATCAAACTACCGCCAATGGTTTGAGGAAAGGTTAGGCCTTCGGCTGTGGTTAGGCTTCTTAAATCCAACTCACTACCAATGGTTTGAGGAAAGATTAAACCTTTGGCGGTTTTTAACCTTCACAATCTCAAACTAGCACTAACGGTTTGAGGAAGAATTAGGTCTTTGGCGGTTATTAGACCACTTAAATTCAAATAACCACCAACGGTTTGAGAAAGGATTAGGTCTTTGGCGGTGGTTAGGTTCTCTAAAATCAAATGACCACCAATTCTTTGAGGTAAAGTTAGGCCTTCGACAATCTGTAGATTTACTAAATTCAAATTACCACTCATTTCAAAAGGATTTCTTATCTTGTTTTTTAAAATATCAAGATAGTCCTCATCTAAATCACCATAATAGTATCTGGTATTTTCATTAATTTCCTCGGGTGAAAGAGCAACCGCTCCTTCTCCGTAAATCTTTTCCAAATCTTGTCTTTTGTCTCTGATCTCCAAAATTTTATCAATGCGTGAATCTTTTTGGTTGCCAAAACCTTCAATTTTTCTTCCTTTTAATTCATAGAGGAATTCAACTTCTTCCGGACTGAGTTCCACATCTTCTTTCAAGCTTTCTCCATCATCGGATTTAAATCTGTTGTAAATCTCAGTCAATCTCTTCATATCCTCCCTTTTCTTCTCAAACTTATCACCTCCCGGCAGGGTTCGGTATTTTTCCGCGGCGATATCAACCAATTCGGGAGAAAGGTTTTGATTTGCCTCAATTCCTCGCACTTCATAAACTTGTCCGTTTAACATTCTGATGGCGATGGCCGGTTTTGTCGGTTCAACCTTTTCTCCCTTTTCTTTTCTTTCCAATTCTTCGGGAGAATAAATGTAGTAAACATAAAAATCCCCTCCGTCCAAATGATCCGGGGCCGAACCGGAAGCCGTGCACCAGCCGGTTCCTTGATTTTCCAAATCTTTTTCCAAAATGAATGGATCTGTCCCCTTATCATATTTTTGCCATTTTCCTTCCGTTGATAAAACTTCAATTTTTCTGTAGAGCTTGGATTCGGCAAAAGCATAGAATTCGGCAAAGGACTCTTTTTCCAAAATTTCAAAGAATTTTTCTTTTAATTCTTCCCTTTCTTCTTCATCTAAATCCAAATTGTTAAACAATTCTTCCTCGGCTTTTCGTTTCTTGGATTGAAGTCACTTTTTTCTGGTCTTTTTAGGGTTATCTTCTTTCTTGGTTTGTTCTATCTCTTCTTGGCTTAAAGATAGATCATTGATACCCATCTTTTCTTCCAGCATTCTTCTGACAAAGCCCACCGCCTCGTGATTTAAATCCAGAAAGGGAGCAATGGTGCTGGATGTTCTGTTTGAGTAGGATAAACCATCTTCGGTCTTGTTTCCCATTTTGATAACCGAACGCAAGATGAAATATCTGAATCAGTTGGGATGATTATCTTCGTTTTCTTTTACATAATCAATGATTCTTTCCAAAGATTTTCTTTGATATTCCCTTTTCTTTAAAATTTCCTCTTTGTATTTTTTTTGAACTTCCGGATCGGATCAATCGGGAAGATTGGCCCCATGTCCTTCATTGATGGCTTGCTGTTTTTCCGATTGATAAAGTTTATATGCCAAGGTTTCCAATTTGTCTCCGGAGATATCAACTAAATTATGTCTTAAATATCTATCCTTCAGATGTTCAAAACCCCTTGGGTTTTGAACAATTTCTTCCAGCCTATTCAAATATTTTTCTACTTGTTCGGAAGCTTTTCCCGTTTCTGAACCGGCGGCGGTCTCCCCTGTTAAATTAAATTTCCTATTTAAAAAATTTTCCATAAAAAAATTATATTGCTTATGGTTTTATAAGTCAAATTTTCCCGCAATTCGGAACACCCCATGGACGTACTAATATCATTTTGAAAAATTTGTTATGTTATAATGCTGATATGACTGAAAAAGCAAAAAAAATATATTTGGCTTCGGATCATGCCGGCTTTGAGCACAAGGAAGAAGCTCGGGAAATATTGGAAAATCTCTATCCCGAAATTGAAGTCATTGACTGTGGACCTACGGAATACAATCCCGATGATGATTACCCGGATTTTATTTCCCGAGCCGCCCTGGGGGTATCTGAGAATCCGGAAAATTCCAAAGGAATTATTTTTGGAGGATCCGGTCAGGGAGAAGCCATGGTGGCCAATCGCTTTAAAAATGTCCGAGCAACGGTTTACTATGGTCACGACACGGAAATTTTAAAACTCTCCCGGGAACATAACGATGCCAATATTCTTTCCATCGGAGCTCGCTTTGTAGAAAAGTATTACTTGGAAGAAATTTTAAATATTTGATTACATACGGAATTTTCCCAAGAAGAAAGACATATTCGTCGAATCAAAAAAATTGAGAAGTTAAAAAATTGTAAAAAGTTTTTCGGATTGTTTTAAAAAACCGCTCAGTGGTTTTTTAAAAATCTAAATTTTGGTTTTTTCCAAAATAATTTGATGGATTTCTTCTATACTCTGGCTTCCATCCAGTTCAATAAAATCATAATAATCATCCTCTCGAAAAAAGTCTATGGCTTTAACCACTCTCCTTTCAAATCAGTTTAAACGATTTTCAATTTTTTCTTCGGTATCATCTTTTCTTTGGCGAGAGAGCATTCTTTCTTTAACCGTTTCCCTATCCACTCGGATATAAATCACTATGGGATCTTCTATACCGTAAAATCTCAAAGCCCCGTCCAGAACATAGGCTTCTCTCAGAGTTCTGGGTGTTCCATCCAGAATTAAATTCTTGTCTTGACTGTAATAGAGATTTAAAATCTTGGACCAAAGGTGGATGGCCAAAAACTCCGGCTGAAGAGCTCCTTTTTGAGCGATTTCGTTGGCAGCCTTGGCCGTATCGGTGGTCATGGAAAGAAAATCTCGGAAGTGATCTCCCAATTCCACATGAAGCACCTTCTCCCCTTTTTCTTTCAGCTTCTCTTCAATTAAATTGGCCTGGGTTCCCTTGCCGGAACCTGAATTACCAATGAATATTAAAGTTTTTTTATTTTCCATAGGAGAATTGTAACATAGTAAAAAAAGGAAAGAAACTCCCCGCTAAATTTGACAAATTAAAAAACGAACTCCTCTCTTCAAAGAGCCCGTTCTTAGAGATTCTTTCTTGGATTTTCTATTTCCTCATCTTATCCAAAATCTCCTTAGCTCTTTCCTTGCCCCCGAGACCGAAGGCCAAACCAACAGCCAAAGAAATTCCGGCTACACCCCAGTAAACGATAATATCAATATATTTTAAAATAACCGCGGTTATTTCAAATAAACCGAGAATAGTCACCAAAGCCAAAAAATAAACCACAAAAGAAGCCAGGCTTCCCACAAAATCGTCTGATTTTATATTCATAGCCCTGGCAGCCCCCTTGGCTATCCTCTTAACAAATCTGGCAGCCACAACAGCAACCACAAAAACGATAACGGCCACAATAATATTGATAACCGAATCAAGGACCAATAATAGAAAAGCGGTTACCAGTTGCAAGTTCAGAACATTTAGAGCAACCAAGAAAAATCCTAAAAAGACAATCCACTTAACCAACTCTCCCAAAAACTTTCCGGAATTTAACCTGTAACCAATTTTCTCCACAAACTCATCCACTTCCATTTTTCTTAAAAGAGAATCCAAGTCGGCTTTTTTAACAACCTTCTTAATAATCCTCTTTAAAATTCTTCCGGCCACTCAACCGATAATGACCAAAATGGCGGCCAGAGCAACTTTAAAAGCATAATCTCCCACCGCAACTCAAAAAGCGGAAAAAGTGTTTGATAAACTTCCAACAATAGATGTAAAATTATCCATATTATTTATAATTAATTTTTAATAATAACCTGCTCGACAAAAGCCGAACTTGGTATAAGTATAACAGAAAAAAGTCATTGGAAAGACCTCTCTGTGGATATTTAAACGGCCCCTTCCTGATAGAGCCTGATTAGATTTACCGAATTTGAACCTTTCAAAAAAATAAATTTATTTTCCAAAGGATTGCTTTTTAAATGGTCTAAAAAAGCATCCACTGAAATAAAATACTTAAAGGCCGGGAACTTTTTTCGTAACCTGTAAAACTCTTCACCGATTAAAAACTTTTGTCCCTTTTCTTTTTTTATTTTATTCAAAATCTTTAAATGTTCCTTTTCCGAATACTCTCCCAGTTCAGCCATCTGTCCCAAAACAAAAACTTTTTCTTTTTTTGCGTCCATTTCTAAAAAAGAATCAATAGCCAGGCTCATACTTTCCGGATTGGCGTTATAACAATCTAAAATCAAATCATTACCCCTAATTGTTTTTTCAACAAATTGAGAACGATTGTTAACGGGCTCATAACTTTCCAGGGCTTCCACAATGGCCGGTCTGTCAACGGCAAAATAATCACCGGCAGTAAAGGCGGCCCGATAATTTAGAAGGTTGTAGCGACCAATGATTCTACTTTGGATTTTCTGACCCGCAATTTCCATGAGCAGAAAAGGATTACTTTCCAAAATCCTGCCCACCCTGTAATAAATTTTATCCTCCGGCAAAAAATCGGCAGCCATTTCCATCAGGTGGTGGTCTTTTGGATCTAGAAATATTTTACCCCCCTTCTTCAAAACGGCATCATAAAGTTCCTTTTTGCTTCTCTTTATATTTTCAAAGGAGCCAAACTCCCCCAGATGGGCCGAAGAGACATTGGTTATCAAACCATAATCCGGTTCAACCAATTCACTCAACTTTTTAATCTCACCGGAGTGGTTGGCTCCCATTTCAATAACGGCAAAATCGTCCTTTTCACCGATGGCTAAAATGGTTAGAGGAACCCCCAGGTGATTGTTGAAATTTCCCGTCGTGGCCGCCACTCGATACTTTTTTGAAAGAACCGCCGAAATCAACTCCTTGGTGGTGGTTTTGCCATTGCTGCCGGTAATGGCCAGGAAGGGAATTTTTAATTCCTTCCTGTGTTTTTTAGCCAATTTCCATAAAAAAGTCATGCTATCTTCCACCCTAAAAACCCTTTCTGAAAAACTCTCCTCCAGAAGACGGTATTTTTTTTCATTATCCATAACAACCAAAACGGCCCCCCTTTCCAAGGCCTCCTCGGCAAAATCATTACCATCAAAATTCTCCCCCTTCAGGGCCAAGAAAATATCTCCCCTTTCAACTTTCCGGCTATCCGTTTTTATCTCCGATCCGTTTTTTAAATGGGTGTGAACCCTTTCTATAATATTTTTCATAGGGAAATTATAACAAAAAAAGCTTTTCCTTAGAAAACTCCTATTTTTTCACCGACTCTTTCCTCATATCCACAAAATTATCGGTTTCGTCAACTATCTCTCGAGATAGAATTTCCTCCACAATGTCCTCCATGGTTACAATGCCCAAAAATGTTTTGTGAGCATTAACCACATAGGCTATGTGAATTTTTTTTCTGATAAAAGAATTGAGCACGTCGTCCAGTTTGTCATCCTCCAAAACCTCAATGATTTTATTTCTAAAATAAACATCATAAACTCTCTTACCCTCCCCCAAATCAATCAAAGATTTAACATTTAAAACTCCCACGATATTATCCTCTTGCTCTCGGTAAACGGGAATACGAGAAAAACCGTTTCTCTTAATCTCGGCCAGTGTTTTATGGTCTAAAATTTCATTCTCCTCTATTTTGAAAACCACCGATTTGGGTGTCATTATCTGTTTAACCGTTTTGTCGGAAAAAGAAAGAGCTCCCAAAAGAATACTTTCTTCATCGGTATCTATCTCGGACCTTTCGGAATCTTCATGATTTCTGATAATTTCTTTGATTTCATTCTTGGATCAAATGGTTTCCTCCTCATCACCCAAAAAACGATCTAAAATCTTGGCCGTGGGATAGGCCACGGGAAAAAGCAGTCAGGAGAAAAACCTAACGATGGGCACAAAGTAATAACCGATGGACAGAGCATGGCGATAAAAAATGGCCTGAGGCAGGATCTCTCCAAAAATAACAATCAAAGCCGTTGAAGCAATCACAGCCACCAGACCGGAAAACTTATCTCCCAGGAAAACCGAAAGAATGGAATTAACCAGAACATTGCCCAAAAGCAAAACCACCAGCAGAAAATTTCCATTTTTACGAATGGTAATAATTTTGGCCGCTTTTCTGTTTCCCAGTTTAGCCTTACGGGAAAGTTCACTTTTATCCAGCCCCAAAAAACCGATGGTCAGACCGGAAAAAATGGCTGAAAAAAGAATCAAGATAAATATTATTAAATAATCCATATCTTTTTTATTGCTTCAATAAGTGAAACGGTGCTGTCTTTCAAAAGCTTATAATCCCCCTTTACGGCAAAGAGTCTGAAAATCCAATCAACCAAAAGCCAGGCTGCTGATATGAAGAATAGACCGATTATGGTATTTTTCAAAATGGATAGGGCCTGGGTTCTCTTGGCCGGCTCACCATTGGCCGTCAAAAGAACGAAACCGGCATAGAAAAGAACCAACACCGCCAACATAAAGGATATGCCGATAATTCAATTAAGAGCCCTCTGGAATAGGGCTATCATAGCATCAAAGCCGCTGCCTTCATCTTTACAAACTCCGTTGTAGCCCACAAGACCAAAATCACTCCTCTTGCAAATTTCCTCTAACTGTTCTTCTGCCGCTAATTTATTGGCTTCAGTATTATCTCCCCCGCCTCCACCAATATCATTTTTATTCTCTTCCGGGCACTTCAGTCCATTACGCTCTTCTATACCACCACACTCTTCAATCTCATAACCTAAATATCCCTCCGCTATAGCCTTATTGCCATTCTTTGTTTGACAAAAAAACCTACTCCCATCCGTATGAGTTGAATCACTCGGATTGTAACACCAATAGAATCCAGGCTTCTCAGAAATATCTATGTGCAATCCCGTCTTAGACATAAAACCAAATCTTCTAAAACCGGCCCCCTTAGCAGCTCTATAAAACACATTATCCATATCTGAAGGAATTTGAATATCTACAGCTTTTCCTTCATAGTGGGGAGAATCCTTAGAATGAGTTCCGCCAGTTCCTGAATTTACTTGAACACGACTATTAAAACCTAATTTTTCTAAATTACTATAAAAACCCCTTAAAACATCATCTAATCCGGCCGATGTTGTTTTGACATTACATATTTCGCTTAAATTACTAAATTTATCCTCCAGATCTTCAAAACATTTATCTACATCTGTTTTATTAACATTTCCGGAAGTTAATTCTTTACATTTTTTTACTCTTCAATATCTTTGATACTTTACTTTATAAGATCTCTCACAACCATATCTAGCTGTAGACCAATTACAATCATCTTCTATGTGATTATCCTCACATATTTTAACTATAGTTTTATAAAAACACTCCTCGCCATATTGGCTCCTATAATCTTTCTCACATTGCTCTGGAGTTGGAGCTGCCAAAATCCCGCTAAAACTTATTATAAAAATAAAAGAAATAATAATTAAAAATTTTTTAAACATAAAAATATTATAACAGTTTTAAACCATAAAAAAAGACTTTTTTTTAAAAATATGTTAAAATCTCAAAACTGGTGAAGTGGCTGAGTGGTCGAAAGCGCCTCCCTGCTAAGGAGGTGTCGGGGTCAAACCCGACCGGAGGTTCGAATCCTCTCTTCACCGCAAAGTTCGAAAAAAATCCCGTCCTGGGGATTTTTTTCTGAACTTTGCCGGTGAAGAGAGGGTTCGAAAAGAGCGGGGCTATGTAAAATCTGTTTGAAAAACAGGCGAGTTTACGAGCCGTTTTTCTAAGATTTTACGTCCCCGCGTCGGGGCAGCGGGTTCTTAGCGAAGAAGCTCCGGAGTGAAGCGGAGGAGCTGATGAGCTTAGAACCGGCGCCGAATCCTCTCCGCAAAGTTCGAAAAAAATCCCGTTCAGGGATTTTTTTTCTGAACTTTGCAGGTGAAGAGAGGATTCGAAAGGAGGGCAGCAATATAACTTTTTGAAAAATACCGAACGAATGTGAGGTATATTTTTCAAAAGTTATGTCTGCCCGGCGAGGCTACGCGTGTGAGCTTTGCCTCGTTGTGTTTCAAAGCCACACTGGGGAGCCGAATCCTCTCCGCAAAATACCAAAACCAAGGCGACCTAGCCTTGGTTTTGCTGCGCCACCAAAATGGTTTGATATTTTGATGGCTATTTTGCCGGTAAAGAGAGGATTTTCGAGCTCGTGAGAAATGCCTATTTGAGTCGTCCCTGACACCTTACTTTTATTCCGAATACTTAGAGGAATAAAAGCTGAAAAAAGCGGGGCTATGTCGAGCACCACTTTTGTTTAGTCCAGTCTTCCTTATTTTTGAATTTAAAATCCTTTTCCTTGCTCAATTTTTCAAAAAGTGGGTCAAAAATTTTGTCTTTTAATATTTCTTCGATATTAAATTTCAACTCAATGGTGCAATTACTTTTTTTCTCGGATGTAGTAATTTTTGTTATTTCTCCAAATCCTTCGATCAATTTGCTTAGATTATAGCCAAATAATCTTGATATAAACCAAACCAAGAAAAGAACGGCAAGAAAAAAATTATACTCATAAAAAAAGTATATGCTTGCTCCGCCCAGAACGAATGTAAAAATTTTTGACATCATATTTTTTAGATTAAGTGAATAAAAATAGCCCCAAATAAATTTCTGAAAGAAATTTTAAAACTTTTCATTATTTCGTATAACATCAGGGATAAAAGAAGTTTTCGGAGCGTAGCGGAGAAAATTTGGGAAAATGCCGAGCTGAGACATTTTCCTCATAATCCTTGTTATACGAGGGTGATGAGCGATAGCGACGAAAGCGCAGTATCCCCTTTAGTGTTTGTCGGAGTGTGCCGTTATTTACTCGCAATACAAATATAAGAAATTTGATTTAACTCTTTAATTTCAACCTCCAATCCAACTTCACTAAAGATTTTTTTCAGTTTCTCTTTAGTGAATTGCTCCAATTTAAGCCCGTCAGAAGTAAATACTTCTCCATTTTGAATTTTTGAAACTTTAATGCCAATTCTTTCATATTCCTTAATTCTATAATCTATTGCATTTTCAGAATAAACACTAATAAATATTTTGCCGTCTTTTTTACAAACTCTTTTCATTTCTTTCAAAATATTGATTTTATTTTCGGCAAAATCACCAAAAGTGTTTCCCATACAAATTACGAAATCAAAACTATCATTCTGAAAATGCATTTTATTAGCATCTTCACAAAATAATTCTACATTAGAAAATTTATTGGCTTCTTTGAGTAGAAATGCTGATTTATCAATTCCTACTAGTTTTTTGACATTGTTTACAATAGCTTTAACGTTTCTACCGTAGCCAATACCGACATCAAGAACAGTAGAATTATTTGTGATATTATTTTTCAAAAATTCATTCTCTTTTATTAACCAATCTTTAATAAGCTTGGAAGTTGAATTGGTAAATTCTTTCCAATAATTATAAATCAAATTTTCTTTTTTCTTCATAATAATTAAATAATTGGGAGTAAACTTAATAAGTTTTCTGTTATGGGCGCACGGAGACAAGTGTCGCTAACGTTTACGCTTATCTGAAGTTCCCGAAGGGAATTTTGGTAAAATCCTACAAGGATTTTCCAGATAAGCGCTGTTATCAGCCCCGAGCGTAATGAAATGGAGCAAGAAGCCTGCAAGGCGTGGTGCGAACGAAGTGAGCAAGTCAGAAGTCGGCCGTTCTCTTTTTAGAGCGTAACTATTTTTTAGAAAAAACAAAAATCGTACATAAAAATCCGTTGTCATCCAAATCTTTCTTTGACTCTAAATCAAAACCATTCTTCTTGAATAAATCAAGATAAAACTTTTCTTCTCTATTATAATCTATGATGGTGCCAATTTGTGGAATTTCTGAATAATGAAGGACTTCTTTGTATTTTTTGTCTGCAAATTCAAGAGTATTTTTTTCAATAAAAAGGTCTCTTTTTGATTTTAGTTTTTCTTCCAAGTATTTTTCATTGGCAACTACTAGAATGAATTTGCCTTCATTGTTCAGCATTGAATTTATTTTTTTGGCAACATCATTTAATTCATCAGATGCAAAATGAGGAAAAACATAGATTGCCGTAATAAAATCAAATTTTGTATCAGTATCTGTTTGAAGAAAAGTTTTATTAAAAGTTCTAAGTTTTATCTTCTTTAAATTGAATGGTTTTGATTTGAAATATTTATAATTCTTGTAAGAGGGTTCGCAACCCTCAAGAACAATATTTTTGAAAGATTTGGATAAATTCTTTTGTAACATCTGAAGAAAAAAGCCAATTCCAAAACCAATATCAAAAATCTTAATATTATCTCCTTTTTTCTTTGCAATTATATTTTGGATTATAAAATTAGTTCGATTCAAAAATTTAACCGAACACTTTGTTAAAATTAAAAATAATTAACAAAATAAGGTTAAAACATGAAAAGAATAAAATTAGAAGAAAGGGTTGAGATTTATCATTT
>JALVSO010000072.1 GCA_027024305.1 Candidatus Parcubacteria bacterium
CCGCAGGCGCGCCCCCCAAATCGTCCCCATAAAATTATCAATGATATTTTTATGGAGGACTTTTTTCTTCCATAAAAAATTAAAAAATTTAAACAAAATAAAATGTTAGATCCAAAATTTATCAGAGAAAATTTAGATTTGGTTAAGGAAGGGGCTAGAAAAAAAAGAGTGGAGGTGGATATTGATGCCTGGGTTGAGCTGGATGAGGAAAGGAGAAAAATTCAGGCAGGGTTGGATAATAAAAGAGCCGAGCAGAATAAAATTTCCAAGGAGATCGCTCAACTTCAAGGAGAAGAGAGAGAAAAAGCCATCGCCGGAGTGGGGGATTTGAAAAAAGAAATTCAAGATTTGGAAGAAAAGTTAAAATCTACCTTAAAGGAATGGGACGATTTGCTAATGAATATTCCCAATCCGCCCAGCCCGGAAATGCCCGAGGGAGAAAGTGATGAAGATAATGTGACCGTCTATGAGTGGGGAGAAAAGCCGGAATTTGATTTTCAGCCTAAGGAGCATCATATTCTGGGAAAGGAGCTTGATATCATTGATGTGGAGAAGGCCGCGGAAATTTCCGGATCAAGATTTTATTATCTAAAGGGCGATTTGGTTTTGATGCAATTCGCTCTGACCCAATTCGCCTTTGAAACTCTGACCGATGAGGAAGTTATTAAAAAGATTTTAAAGGAAAAAAATTTGGAACATCTCTCTTCCAAGCCCTTCGTGCCCATGTTGCCACCGGTGATGATTCGCCACGAAGTTCAATATGCCATCCATCGGGTTTTCGGAGACCAGACCTATAAAATAGAAAAGGAGGATTTAAATTTGGTGGCCTCAGCGGAGCATAGTATGGCACCCTACCATATGAACGAGGTTTTGGAAGAGGAAGAATTACCAAAAAGATATATCGGTTATTCCACGGCTTTTCGTCGAGAGGCCGGCACCTATGGTAAGGATATGGGTGGAATATTTAGATGTCATCAATTTGATAAATCGGAGATGGAAGTTTTTTCCACGGCGGAAACGGGAGCTGATGAGCAAAAACTAATCGTAGGCTTGCAGGAATATATGATGCAAAAGCTGGGCATTCCCTATCGTCTGCAACAGGTTTGCACCGGAGATACGGGCAAGCCGGACTACCAGCAATTTGATATAGAAGCCTGACTGCCCGGACAAAATCAATATCGGGAAACCCACACCTCCGACTATATGACCGACTACCAGACCCGGGGGATTAAGTCCTATTATAAAACCAAGGAGGGAGAGAAAAAACTTTTACATACCAATGATGCCACGGCTTTTGCCGGCCGACCTCTGGTGGCCATTATGGAAAATTATCAAACAAAGGAAGGGGAGATAATCATTCCGGAAGTTTTGAGAAAGTGAATGGGGGGGAAGGAGAAAATTACCAAGAGAAAGTTTTAAGGAGGGTAAAGAGAAGACAAACGAACAACAGCGAGGCAAGACCTCGCTGTTCTCTAACACCGAGGTCTTGCCTCGGTGTTGTGTTTTAGGCTTGACTGCTGTTTAATTATATTATATACTTTCTCAAGTTTAACTGGAGGGGTGTTGCCCCGGGAGAGTATTATGAATAAAAAAGTTCTGGTGGCAGCGACCGCCGTTTGTTTGGCCGCTGTTTCTTTTTATGCCGGTCGGACGTGGGAGTCCAACTATGGACCGGTGAAGTGTCAGGAGGACACTATCATCGTGGTCAAGGTAAGGAAAAGGGATGCTCCTGTCCTAAACCCAGCCGGCGGTAGATGGCACTGGGTTCTTTCGAATAAGAAAGCCGGGAGTTCTCCGAAAAAAATGGAGAATATGGAGGATAAGCCGATGATTATAGAATCGGTGCCGGTTCCCACGGATGCCTACTGAATATTCTTTTCACAGCGGATGGGCCCCCTGGCCCATCCGCTTTTTTTCTTGAAATCAGCCCCCTAGAAAAAAAAAGAAAGCCTGTTATAATAGAAAGATGAAAAAGAAATTATTAGGTTTATTTTATTTAACCTCTTTCGGCACCGTTTTCGCAGATGAGGGGGTTGCCATTGCAAACCCTCTGGAGGGTTCCGGAATCACCAGTATCGGTGGTTTGTTGGAAGTTATTATTTCCGGAGTGACCTACGTGGCCATTCCGGTTATTGTCTTGGCTTTTATTTGAGCCGGATTTAAGTTTGTTTCCGCCCAGGGTAATAGTAGCGAGATAAGTAAGGCCAGAAGTGTTTTTTTGTATACCTTGGCCGGGGCCGCTATTATTCTTGGTTCCAATGTTATTTTGGAAGTAGTGGTAAATACAAGTGATAAATTACTAACTCCTTAAAAATTTTATATGAAGAAAATAAAAAAGAACAGAATAGTATTATTTTTAGTTGTCAGTTTCTGTATTCCTTTTTCCCTTGCGGCCGAGGGGGCTGATTTGGCTTCCGTTTCCAAAAATATTTATAATGATATTTTTTTGGCTATTATAAATCTTTTGATGACGGCTTCCATAGTTTTTTTTGCCTGATCAATTTTAAAATTTCTTTTTTCCGATGCTGATAAAAAGGAAGAAGCCAAAGATACTCTTCTGTGGGGAATTATTGCTTTATTCGTAATGTTTTCCTTTTGGGGAATTTTAAGGATTATCAATAATACTTTTACCAAAGATGAGCTGGGTAAAAATAAGCCCTATGATTTTGAATCGGAGTATAAAAAATTTATTATGCCGTCAAAATAGCCGGAGTTGGGATTAAAAAAATGGCCGACGCCATTTTTTTAATCTTCTTTAAATTCATAATCTGCCGGATAAAAACCGATTTTATCCAAAGGAAGAAGTCTTAGGACCGGTGAACCCATGATGTCACTTTTTTTAATGGGCCCCCATTCTTCCGAGTCGTAGGAATTGCCTCGGTTGTCTCCCAACATAAAATATTCATCTTCTTTTAAAGTAACCGTTTGGTCTATGTTGGTGCCATTATTTTTAATGTAGGGTTCATTTAATTCCTTGAATTCGTTTTCTCCCACTTTTTTAATGTAAACTTTGTGGTTTTTCAATTTAACTGTTTCGCCGGGAAGGCCGATAACTCTTTTGATATATTTTGCTCGTGGGTCAAAGTATCCGGTGTACTTTAATCAACTGTCATTTCTTTCAGCCGGCGGAACAAAAACCAAAACTTCTCCTCGTTTAATATCAAAAAGTTTCCCGCTTAGCTTGTCCACAAAAAGATAGTGACCGGTTTCAAAGTTTGGACTCATGGAGGCTCCGGAAACGATGAACGGTTCTATGATAAAATATTTTAGGGGCACTATAATCAAAAGGGCAATGACTATCATTTGAATCAGGGATAATATTTCTTTTAAAAGAAATATTCCTTTCTCTTTAAAATGTATCATGGGGACAATTTTATCACTTTTGTTGGAAATAGTGAAATTGTATTTTTTTCATTTTGTTTTATAATAGCGGTGGTTAATTTTTTTTTTGGGAGATAGTCGATGAAAGTAAATTTATTTTGTGACAAAAAAATAGGATGTTGGGTATATTGTCCCTGTTGTCAAAAGAGGGTCAACCTGCTTAGTGATGATGTTTCCAAACTGCAAAACAAAAGAGAGCTTTTTATCGAGGAGCATTTAAATAATGGGGGTTGTATATGCCAAGCTTCCGGCCAGAAGTTAGTCGATTTTGAACGAAAATGACCTTATGTTTCGGGTCATTTTTTTATGTTAGAATAGGGAAATGTACAGAATTATCGCTTTGTGAAATGACGAGGAAAAGTATTGGGGCACCCCCCACAATATTGGTGGGCAGATTTTGCTTTCTCTTTTTGAAAAGAAGGAAAATAATTTTTTAAAAAACAGCTCTTCTTTTTACTACTCAAAAAATAGAAACAGCCGAATTGCCGATGGTTGGGTTGATTTCAAGGGCAAGGAAGTTGAGTATGAGCTTATTTTACCAAAAACCTTTATGAATAATTCCGGTGATGCTTTTAAGGGAGTACTGTCTAAAAAGGAGAAGGAGAGGGTGAAAGAGGTGGAAAAGATTATAGTCATTCATGATGATATTGCCTTGCCCTTTGGTGAGGTTAGAGTATCTTTTGGTCGTGGCGACGGAGGTCATAATGGAATTAAAGATTTAATCAAAAAGCTGGGGTCAAAGAAATTCATTCGCATTCGGGTGGGGGTTTGCCCTTTGGACTTCTTTGGTCGTTGTCGCAAGCCCAAAAAGGAGGCTATGAATAAGTATCTGACTGCCAGAAAGTGAAAAAGTGGTCAGCTTAAAAAAATTTCAGAGATTGAAAAAAAGGTGGAAGAGATTTTGGAGGAGATTTTAAAGAACGATTACCGGAAGGCTATGAATAAATTTAATTAGGATTAAAATAATGTGTGAGAGGGGCCTGAAGTGACGAAAAAAATGGGCGCGACCTGTGGTTGCACCCATTTTTTAATAAAAGCTTAATTATTTATGCTTTCTCGTTTTCTTTCTTTTCCGCCCTCTTTATTTCTTTGCCGGTGATTTTGGAAACCACTTTGTCAAAAGAATCAATGTCTTCTCTGGCCAGCAGGGCTAGCATTTTTCTGTTTATTCCGAATCCTCCCTTGGTCAATTTATCCATAAAATTTGAATAGGAGATTCCGTGTTCTTTAAGGCCCGCTGAAATTTGGATTTGCCACAGTTTTCTAAACTCTCTCTTTTTCTTTCTTCGATGAGCAAAGGCATGCTGTCCGGCTCGGATAACGGCTTGTTTAGCCTGCTTGAATTTTGTGCTTCGGGCATTTCTAAAGCCCTTGGCCAATTTTAATATTTTACTTTTTCTTTTATTTTTTAAGATTCCTCTTTTTACTCTAGCCATATTTTTTTATTATTTTTCACTGCAATCAAAGGGATTGCTCTCGGACATCCGTCCGAATGGACGGGGAACCGGAGATTATTAATATTTATAATTATTTGCTCCTCGGTAGAAACCTGGCCTTAGCTTTATTAGAAATTTTAAAATCCAATTTCTTTTTTTTGGCCATTTTTGCCGAAGTATTCTCCTTGGCGTTAAAGTGACATTTTCCGGCGGCTTCTCTTTTAATCTTACCGTTTTTTGTCAGCTTCAACCTCTTTGTAAATGATTTATTTGTCTTCATTTTGATCTTTTTTTAATTGATTATCTTTATTTTCCTTTTCAGCCATCTTTTCCATATCTTTTTTAGTGCCTTTTTCCAAAAACAGAGTTAGGCCCTTGGGGCTTTTTTTAGGGCCATCGGCAATGCGATAGGGAGTGGTAACCAGTTTTAGGATTCTTTTTAATCTCTCTTCCAAAAAACCTTTTTCCAGATATTTCACTCTACCCCTAAGAAATAAATCCAACTTTACCCTTTGGCCATCCTCCAATCACTTGGAAATATTTTTAGCTTTCAAAATTAAATCACCTTCACCGGTTCCAACCTTAACTTGAATATTTTTGGTCTCAACGCTTTTCTGCTTAGCCTTAGCCTCTTTTTCTTTTTTCTTTTTATTGTAAGCGTACTTACCATAGTCAATGATTTGAACCAGGGGCGGTTTAGCCTTGGCGGAAATTTCCACCAGGTCCAATCCCAGGTCCATGGCTCTGGCCAGGGCCTCATCGGAACTCATAACATCCAGATTATTGCCCTCATCATCTAAAACCCGCACTTCCGGGTATCTGATTTGCTCATTAATCCGAACCAAAGGTTCTCATTTTTTATATTTTTTAGCCACAGTCAATAAAGATAATTCAAGAGTATTTATAACATATTTTTAGCATTTTTTCAATTTAGGAATATTATGATAAGATGAAGCTATGACAGAAAAAAATATATTTCAAAAAATAATAGACCGGGAAATCCCAGCCTATATTATCTATGAGGATGAGCACAGTCTGGCTTTTTTAAATGCCTTTCCCTTTGATAGCGGACATACCCTGGTTATACCTAAAAAGGCTTATAAAACTATTTTTGAAATGCCGGAGGGTGAATTTCTGGAATTGCAAAAAGTTATTTTTAAAGTAGCCCATAGAATAAGAGAGAAGAGCGGTAAGGATATAGCCATATATCAAAGAAATGGATTGGAAGCGGGACAAGAAGTTCCCCATGTTCACTTTCATATCCTGCCCAGATATATCCCCGAGAGAAAAAGACCTCTTTTTAATGACGTTGGCGGTGAGAGGATTTCCGAAGAAAAAGGAAAATATTATCAAGAGCTTTTCGGGATAAAGTAGTTTTGCCCGGAAACTTTCCTATGATAGAATGAGGCTAAGAAAAAAATAATATGACATTGTTTAAATATATAGTTTTTGATAAAAACGGTCGAGAGATTAAAGGGCAGATTGACGCCCACAGCAAGGACGCCGCCATCTCTTCTTTGCAGGGACGGGGTTATATAATTTCTTCCATCAAAGGCGCCGAGGAAAAAAGTTTTTTGGAAAAATCCGTCACTTTGGGGGGGGTGAAGAATAAGGAGATAGTTATTTTGTCAAAACAGCTGGCTACTCTTTTTGATGCCCAGGTTTCCGCCATCAGAATTTTCAGAATGTTGGCCGAAGAGAGTAAAAATGAAATTATCAGGAACGCTTTAACGGCCATTGCCGATGATATTTCCGACGGATCTTCGGTGGCCAATGCCATGATAAAGCATCCCAAGGTTTTTTCCGCTTTTTATGTAAATATGATTGCCGCCGGTGAGGAGGCCGGAAAAATGTCTCAAACCTTTAATTATTTGGCCGACTACTTGGAAAGGTCCTACGCCATTACCTCAAAGGTAAAGGGGGCCATGATTTATCCATCTTTCGTGATAGGTGTTTTTGTTATCGTAATGTATCTGATGTTGACCATGGTTATTCCAAAAATTGCCGAAATGCTTGTGAATAATGGTAGTGACTTACCCATGGCCACAAAAATCGTCATCGCCGTTTCTGATTTTTTGGTGGACTATGGATTTATTTTGGTAGCCCTCTTGGTTATCGGGGCTTTCTTTCTCTTTAAATACATTAGAACCCCTGTTGGTAAAGAGTCCTACGATAGATTTAAGATAGAACTTCCACTTTTTGGAAAACTTTTCCAAGAATTGTTCATTGCCAGGGTAGCCGGAAATTTTACTATGATGCTTCGTTCCGGAGTGGCCATGGTTAAGACCATAGAGAATACTTCCAAGGTGGTGGACAATGTTGTTTATGAGAAGATTTTACTGGATGTGGCCGATGATGTTAGGGGCGGAGAGGCCCTTTCCAAAGCCTTTGCCAAGCACGAAGAATTTTCCTCTCTTTTTGTTCAGATGACTCGGGTGGGAGAGGAGTCCGGTAAGCTTTCCGATATTTTGGAAACTATGTCTAAATTTTATGAGAAAGAGGTTTTGAACAGGGTTTCATCCATGGTTTCTTTGATTGAGCCCATTATGATTACCGCTCTCGGTGGAGGGGTTGGTTTATTGCTGGCCTCGGTTCTTTTGCCCATCTACTCAGTGACAAACACAGCCATTTAAAAGATAAAAATGAATTTTATTGAGCAACTGGAGAATGAAAAAGGAAATCTTTTTCATTTTTATATTATATTGGGGAATACCAAGAGAAACTCTCGGGAATTTTTAGATTTTTTGAATAGAGGTTTAGACTTTTCATTAAGGCCCGGAGATAATTTCTTTCGTTTTTCAGAAAAAAAAATATCCATTGGCGATGTTAGAAAAATTAAAAAAATAAATTTTTTAAGGAAGAATAGCAACGAAGAGTTGAGAGTCTTTATGATTGAAAGTCCCGGGATTGATCGGGAGGCCCAAAATGCTTTTTTAAAAACTCTGGAGGAACCCCAGGATAACACCATTTTTTTTCTTTTTCTTGAGAATGATGAATTTCTTTTAGACACCGTAAAATCAAGGGCCAGAATTTTAAAAGGTTTGCCCAGGGAAGATTTTGATGATGGTAAAAAATTTCTAGAGGATGATTTTTTAAACAGAGAAAAAACTATTAAAAAAATTAAAGAGAAATCAGAGAATGCTGATGAATCCAGAAATATTTTTCTTAATCTTTTGGGGGAGATTGATTTATTTTTACTTCAAGAGCGGAAAAAACTCCCGGGGGAAAAAAAATTTATAGATATTTATAAGAAATTTTTGGTTTTGAAAAAACAGGCTGAATCTCGCGGGGCAGGGATTGTTTATATCATGACCTACCTGGCTATGACCTTGCCTCAAATAAAAGGCAAAAGTAAAAATTCAAAATAAAAACACCGAGGTCTTGCCTCGGTGTTTTTATATGATAAAATCAAAGTGTTATGTCTAGAAGAAAAGAAGATTTTTTTACCGGGGAGTATTATCATATTTATAATCGCGGAGTTGATAAAAGAACGGTTTTTGAAGATAAACAAGACTTTTATCAGTTTTTGGAAATGCTTAAGTATTTTAATTCGGAGGAGTCATTTGGAGGTCTTAAAATGTCAAAGTATCCAAAGAATTTAAAACACCGAGGCAAGACCTCGGTGTTGGTGGAGGTGGTGGCTTTTTGCTTGTTGCCGAACCATTTTCATCTTATTCTGAAACAAAAAAAAGAAGGTGGAATTTCAAAATTTATGCAGAAAGTTGGTACCGGTTATGCCATGTATTTCAACAAAAAAAACCAAAGAACCGGGGCATTGTTTGGAGGAAAGTTTAAGTCGAAACATGTGAAAACGGACAAATATCTAGATTATTTAAGCGTTTATGTAAACTTAAATTTTAAAGTTCATAAAATCAAAGAAGATAAAAATAAAGAACAGAATTATAGGAGTAGTTATTTTGATTATATCGGCAAGGCAAAAAGCGGTTATCTTGATATAGAAAATGCTTCAAAGGAAGTTTTAGATATGAGTCCGGAAGAGTATAGAAAGTTTGCCGAATTGAAGATTCAGGGAATAGTTAAGAATAGAGAAAGAGATATTGAAGATTAGAAGAACAACACCGAGGCAAGACCTCGGTGTTTTTGTGGTGTTTTTTGGAAATGGTTGGAGTGTGTTATTATTTTAGGATGAAGATAGATAAAAAAATTTTGGATAGATTGATTTTTATAGATACGGAAACCACCGGTTTAAATGATGAGGATAGGATTTTTCAGATAGCCTATGAGTTTCGGGGGGAAGAAAAGGAGGCTCTCTTTAAACCCCCGGTGCCCATTTCCATTGAGGCCTCGGAAACCACAGGCTATACCAATAAAGATGTGCAAGATAAAGAAAGTTTTGCCGAATCTGCTATGAAAAAAGATTTGGAAAAAATCTTCAGTGATGAAAAGAATATTTTTGTGGCTCACAATGCCAAGTTTGATCTTAAGATGATAGAAAAAGAGGGCTTAAAAATTGGTCCGGTTATTGATACTTTAAAGGTGGCTCAATATTTGGATCCACAGGGAAAGTTGGGGGCTTATCGTTTGCAATATTTGAGGTATGCTCTTGATTTGGATGTTAAAGATGCCCGGGCCCATGATGCTCTGGGTGACATTAGGGTTTTGAAGGCTCTTTTTGAGAGGCTGTTTCTGCGGATGAGGAAAGATTTTGAAAGTGACGAAGAGGTTTTAGAGAAAATGATTGAAATTTCTTCCCAACCGGTTTTGATTAAGAAAATCACTTTCGGAAAATATGCCGGAGAATTTGTAGAAGTAATTGCCAAAAATGATCCGGGCTACTTGGAATGGCTTTTAAAGGAAAAACAAAAACAGGCGGCCGCCGGTGATGTGGATGAGGATTGAATCTATACTTTGCAAAAACATCTATAAAATGAAAAAAGAAGAAATCATAATTTATACCGATGGGTCCAGTCTGGGCAATCCCGGTCCCGGTGGTTGGGGGGCGCTTTTTTTGGTTAAAAACAGAGTTATGGAAATGGGGGGCTATCAAAAAGAAACCACCAACAATCAAATGGAACTGAGAGCCATCGAAGAAGCCTTGAAAAAAATGGCGGAAAGAGGTGTAAAGAATTATAAAATTTCCCTTTATTCCGACTCCCAATATTGTATAAAGGGTTTAACTGAATGAATAGATGGTTGGAAAAAAAAGAATTGAAAAAATTCAACTAAAAGAGAAGTGAAAAACAAAGAATATTGGCAAAGAATTGATAATTTAAAGAAATTTTTAGAGCTGGAAAATGAACTTACCTTCTTTTATGTTAAAGCTCACAACGGTCAGATTTATAATGAGCGGGTGGATGATATAGCCAGAGTCATGGCTGAAAGTAGCGGAAGGGAGCCGAAATTATTTAAGGGTTCTTTGTTAAGATGAGAAAAGGAGTTTGGCAAAAGGATGTAATTTTCTTGCAGTCACTTCATTGTTTCCTATTTATCACTTGACCAAAACACCAAGGCAAGACCTCAGTGTTTTTTTATGGTGTTTTTTTGGAGAAAGTATGATAGAATTTCGCTAATGAATAGTATATTTAATTTAAAATCTTTTTTTGGAAAAACTCTTATGCTTTTCTTTCTTTCTTTTTTCTTTCTTTCTTTTTTGACTCCCCTTTTCTTATCCGGTTATGCAAGAGGGGCGGAAGAAAAAGGTTCGGCCTATAAAATTCAACGTTTGGAAAAATACGGAAAATATGAAGGAGATTTGGAAGAAGTTTCAGACAAGGTCAGTGCCGGTGATTCCAGCGGTGCCCTGGCCGCCTATATCAATTTCATTGTAAAGTTTTCCTTCGGTTTGGGCTCCATTGCCGCCGTGGCTTTGATTGTTTGGGGAGGAATAGAATATATCACCTCCGAATCTTTCAGTGGCAAGAGTGGCGGTAAAGATAAAATTATCAGAGCTTTCGGAGCTTTGCTGATTCTCTTTTCCGCTTTTATCTTTTTTGACACCATTAATCCCGAACTGAGAAAGGTTAGATTCAAGCCGTTGAAGGTTGAGGCCGGAGGGAATGTGGGGGGAGTTTACAGTGCTGTTAAGACCTGTGGGGAGGCCAGAAAGCAGGTTGCTAACGCCGTGGAGATGTATAAGGAAATATTGACAAGAGATGACTATAAATATTCCACTTCGTATTTAAATGCTGAATCATGTAAGACCGCTCTCCAAAAAGCAAAATCCGCCGGAAAGATAACAAAGCCCGACAATGAATGCCATGGAATAACCGCTCCCAAAATAGAAGATAAAAATTGTAGCCTAAGGGATTACTATCTTTTCGGGCACAAGGACCCCGATGATGAGGATATCCAGCCCTAGGAAGAAAGAGCATAATAACAAAAATAGAAATCCGGATTAAAGAATTTTATCTTTTTTTCTTATTGGAAGAAGTGGGAAGCCGCACCCCCCGGAAGCCTGTAATCTGTGACACCGTCCGGGCATTGGTAATCTTTTGGAAATAAATTAAATTAAAATATTGTTGTTAAGATTTTATTTTAAAAGAAAAAAGGTGTTTTGCCCCTTTTTGGTATTATGCCAACACGGACGAAAATATTTCACCCCAATAAAGTAGCCACCGGTTACCCGGTGGCTAGCTGGAAGTCATTTTCCTGCGAGTTTTTTTTCATCCTCGCAGAATACTTCCAGCATGAATTCTTTGTCTTTCCTTGATAGGGGCTTTCGCCCCATTTTTTCCAAATCCCTTTGGTTATCTACGATAACCTGGCACGAAGCCTCCTGCTTCGTGAGAGAATAGTCGTATTTTTTTCTCCTCTCCTCCCTTTCTTTTTCTTCTTTTTCTTCTTTCATCCTGCGCTGCTCGGCGCAGGGGATTTTCACCAGGTGATAATCCCCGTCTTCACCCTTCTTCCACTGAAGGGGGTTGCACATGTCTGTCCCGGGCACGGACAGCCATCCGGCCTGGGCGGCTGCGGCAAAGAAAAAAGTGACAAAAGTAGCAATAATAGTAGCAATAATGATGTTTTTCATGGTGCACCTCCTGATGCAAATTAATAACTTGACTTTACCATAAAAGTCAATTCTAATTTAATAATTGCATAAAAGGGCGAAAAGTCAAGGGGGGGTGTGGAAAAGTTCTCGGCGGCTGTTTTTAAAAAGGCGTCCTTTAAAGTGGGGATAGTGATTTTAAAATTCTTTTCAATATGCTATTATTTAGCTAATTATGAAAAGCTTTTTTCAGAAAATAAAGAAAAGGAGAGGGCTTTTATTTTTCATCTCTTTGGCTTTTTTGTTTCCGGCTTTTAGTTTGGCCACCTCCTCATGAAATCCGACAACCTGGGGTGATGAAATTTTAGTCGGCTTGGGCAATCTCTTTATAGCCCTTGGCAGTTTGGCCCTTTTTATTTCGGGAACTTTATTTGATAATCTTTTGGCTGTCACTCTAAGCACCAATTTATTTAATGCTCCTTTTGTCAAGGTGGCCTGATCAAATATCCGGGATTTGGCCAATGTGGCTTTTATTCTGGGAATGATCTTCATCGCCTTTTCCATGATGTTTAACTATGGAAACTGGAGGAAGTCTTTGATTGCTCTGATTGTCATAGCCTTCGCCCTAAATTTCTCTCTTTTTGCCTCTCGGGTCATTGTGGATGCGGGAAACATTACGGCCAATGTTTTCCTAACTCCCATTTCCGTTAGTACCGACATGGAAGACGGTTGGTTTGCCTTTGCTCGAGCATTCTACGATGATAAAAATATGGAGTTTAAGTCGGTAACCGGAGCTTTTTTGAGCACCCTTGGAGTGGAGGGTCTTGTTAGTAAAGAAAATTTTGAGGCCTATCGTGGTAAGTTGGTGGGTAAAGACGCCGGAGAAAGATGATTTTTTATAGGCTTGGTAATGTTTGCTTCCATGATTTTAATATCCATCAGTCTTTTTAAGGGGGGATTTATGTTTTTGGGTAGGATGGTCTATCTTATGTACTATATGATTTCAGCTCCCTTTTTTTTGATTACGGCCTTTATTCCGGGTCAGGAGAGACTTTGGCGGGATAAATGATTGGTGCCTCTTTTGCAAAAATCTTTTTGTGTGGCCGTCTATCTTTTCTTTCTTTGACTTTCTTTAATGATTTTAGCTTCCGGATTAATACCGGATTCAAAAAGCCTGGGCGATAAGGTTTTTGGTGAAGATGTTGGTAAGGATATATCAATGGCTACAACCATCTTTATGGCCATGTTGGTTATTAAGGTTGTTTTTGTTAAAAAAATGCTTGATAAGGGAAACGAGCTCGGCAGTAAATGGTGTGAAGAGGGAAACAGCACCCTGGGGGCTGTCTTGGGTGGAGTAGGAGCAATGATGACCAAGACGCCTATTGGATCTATTACTAGAAATATTACTGGTAGATTTGCTGGGAAGATATTACAGTCTGATAGAGTTAATAAATGAGGTAAAGGCAATTGAATACAAAGAAGAACTTCAGATTTGCTTTGGAGCGGAGGTGATAAGTTAAAAAATTTAAAAATAGGAAAAGAGAGCTATGGAGAAGAAATGAACAGAAGAGCCAAGTTACAGAGAGAAAGAGAAAAGGCAATGGCGAAAGGTGATGCAGATGAAAGAAGACACAAAGAAATGGGTACTTGAGACAAGAAGCTTAATGCCCCAAATTTAGATATGATAGCGGAAAATAGTGACTATGAAAAAAATCTAAAACTTCAGGAAATTAAAAGAAAAAGAGTTGCAGAGAAGATGGCCGCTTTAAATACACCCATTTCTGATAATGCTGTTGTGGAGCAGATTGAAAAAATGCTTCCTGAACGCAAGGACGGTAAGATATTAAGTAAGGCAGAGAGGAGAAATGAGGCTGCTAGGATTTATAATAGTAATGATAGTGAGGATAAAGAACTTAGGTGGAGAGCTGAAAAAGCAGCCAAAAAAGAAAGTTTGCAAAGAATTGATGAAAAATATGCTTTGGAGGCAAAATCCAAGGGATTGGTCAACGCTGGAGATATTATTATGGCTTCTCGTAAGAAAGGAATCACTAGAACTGCTATGGATATTTTAACTAATACTATTGCACCCATTCATGGAGCTCGTGTAAGGGTTGATGAGGACCAAGAGACAGCTCGAGCAAAGAAAGATGAGTCTAAAAAGAAATACCTTAAAAAAGAGAAGGCAAGAAAAATAACAGAAGAGGCTGAAAAAGATAAGGCAGATTTTAACGATAGTGCTGAGCAGCTTAAAACTGTTTTGGATAGTGATAATTTAGATTCGTTGGGTGAATCGATGGATAAGTTAGGTAAGATAATGGCTAGGGCTGGCATTTCCGAATCAATGGGAGATGTTTTTAGAGATATGCAAAGGGATATTTCTGAGCTTAAAGATATAGAAAAGAAAGAGGAAAGATATGAAGAAATGAGGATATTTGAGGATGATGATTATAGAATTAGTGACTCGGAGGAGAAAGAAAAAGAATTTATGAATAAGCTCGAGAAATTATATGGCGATGACAAAGAAGGATTTAATACTATGAAGAGTAAAATAGGAAATGATTCCGGATTTAAGGCCGGAAGGGAGCTGAGCCCATTGATTCGCAATGAGATCAGGAAAAAATATGAAGAATATGCAAAGAGGTTTGTTGGTGATTCTGATTTGTCTCAAGAGAAAGAGTCCATTAAAAAGAGAATAAAGAAAAAAGCAGATAGGATTTCTAAGATAGGTAGTGGTATAATTAAAGCACAAGCCGACTTTAATAAAAGAATTATATCTGATCAAATTGAAGAAAGCATGAAAGATATTCATAGAATTGAAACTTCCCAGGAGGCTCCGAGTGTAACCTCAACAGTAGATGCGCGAAGCCAGGCAGATAATAAGGGCTAAAATTATTTTGTTAACATGAGCAAAAAAAAGAAAAAAGTTTTTAATAAACATTTCATCGGAATGGTGGCCATTTTTCTTCTGGTCATCATAAGCGTTTTAACTTTTGTTTCTTTTTTGGAAGATATTATTCATAAAGAAAAAATCAGTTTAAGGGAATAGATCAAAAAAGGAGCACTTTAACTTTGCTTTTTCTTTATAACTACTCTTTGGTGTGTTACAATGGCGGACATTATGGAAATTAGAAATATTGCAATTATCGCCCATGTGGACCATGGGAAGACTACTTTGACCGATGAGATTCTAAAACAAACCGGTATGGTTCAGGATGGAGTCTCCATGGATTCAAATGATTTGGAGCAGGAGAGGGGTATTACCATCTATGCCAAAAACACCTCGGTTTTTTATAAAGATACCAAAATAAATATTTTAGATACCCCCGGCCATGCCGATTTCGGTTCCGAGGTGGAACGGGTTTTGAGGTCCATTGATTCGGTTCTATTGGTGGTGGATGCCTCCGAGGGGCCAATGCCTCAAACAAAGTTCGTTTTGAAAAAGTCTTTGGAATTGGGTTTAAAGCCGATTTTGGTTTTAAACAAAATTGATAAGACTGGAGCTGATGTGGACAAGGCTCATGATCAGGTTTGGGATTTATTTGCCGAGCTTGGGGCCAGTGATGAGCAATTGGATTTTAAAACGGTCTATGCCATCGGACGAGATGGGGTGGCGGCCAGGAGTATGGATGAGGAGATGAAAGATTTAACTCCAATTTTGGACACTATTTTGGAAGAAGTTCCTCCGGTTTCCGGAGATAATTTAGCTGAAAAACCTCTGAAAGCTCAAGTTTTCAATTTAGCCTATGATAATTTTTTAGGCAGAATGGGAATTGCCAGAATCTATGAGGGTAAAATAAAACAGGGACAAAATTTAATCGTTAAAAATCATGGTCAAGAAGATTTTAAAGGAAAGATTGTAAAACTCTTTACCTTTGAAGGTTTGGAAAGGAAAGAGGTACAGGAGGCCGGCGCCGGGGATATTGTGATGATCGCCGGAATTCCGGAAATTTTTATCGGTCAGACTTTGGTGGATGATGAAAATACGGAGATGATGCCGGCCATTACGGTGGACGAACCAACCATTTCCGTGAATATGTTTGTTAATGATTCTCCTTTTTCCGGCAGGTCGGGGAAATATTTGACCTCTCGCCAGATTAGAGAGAGATTGGAGAAGGAATTGGAGATGAATGTGGGATTAAAGGTGGATTTGTCTAATGATGCTCGCTATAAGGTTTTTGGAAGGGGGGAATTGCATATTGCCGTTTTAATTGAAAATATGAGAAGGGAAGGTTTTGAGTTGGCTATTTCTCCACCGGTGGCCATTGTCAAGGAAATTGACGGGGTAAAATCGGAACCCTATGAGGAGGTTTCCATTTTTGTGCCGGAGGAGTTTTCCGGAACCATAATTGAAAAACTGGGTAAGAGAAAAGGGGTTATGCTGGATATGGAAACCGATGAAAACGGCCAGACCAAGATGACTTTTGAAGTACCGACCCGGGGGCTTTTGGGTTATCGTGGAGAGTTTATTGTGGATACCAAGGGTGAGGGGATTTTGACTTCATTATTTTCCGGTTTTAAAGACTATGCCGGAGAAATTGTTAAAACCGATTTAGGCTCCATGATTTCCATGGCCACGGGGAAGGCTTTAGCCTTTGCTTTGGCCAATTTGCAGGAGAGAGGAACTCTTTACATAGAGCCGGGAGATGAGGTTTATGAAGGTCAGGTCGTTGGCAATACTTCCAAGGGAGAAGATATGTTGGTTAATCCGACCAAGGGAAAACAGCTGACCAATATGCGAGCTTCCGGCTCCGATGGAACGGTTAAACTGACTCCGGCTCTGAAACTTGATTTGGAGAGAGCCATGGAGATTATGCGACCCGATGAATTCGTGGAAATTACTCCCGATGCCATCCGTTTAAGAAAAGAACATTTAAAAGAAAGCGATCGAAAGAGGGCCGGATATAAAATCTAGCGGCAGAGTGATTGATTTTTAAGACGGTGGCAGCCGCCCCTGGCGGCCGCCCCCCCAACAAACTTAATCGCTGCAATGGGCATGGGAATATTCTTCCTGCCCATCCAGAAGCCCGTTTTGACAGGTTCTGATTTGGGAGTAAAAGTCACAATTTTTAAGGCCCCCGGCTACGGTTTTGGAATATAGGACCCTTGATTGTCCGTGCTTTATGGTGATGTCATCTATGAAGCAGTCTTTGGGTTTGGCCACTTTACATTCTCAATATTTGTATTTTTCATCACCAAAAAGAATTCCGCCACTACACATTCTCAGTTGAGCATAGTCGGAACAGGATTCGTTATAAGCCACTTCCGGAGTGGAATATAGGAGTTGAGATCGGTCATTCGGAATAATATGCTCCCGGTCTTTTTCATCCTTTATTCGACAAACGCCGTTCATCATAATAGAGCAGTTTTCATAGATGTATTCCTCCGGTCCGGTTAAGATGGATTCTTTGCAAAATCTTTTTCCTTTATATTTTTCACAATCATCTCCAAAGGGTACTTTTTTCTTAGAATAGAGATAGATTTCTTGGCTGTCGGCGATACTTTTGTTTTTTGAAATAACACAGTCCAGGCTCCTTTTACAAAAAGTGTATTTATAATTCTTATCACCCAGTCATACTCCATTATCGCAAACTTTTTCCTTGGAAAAATCAAGGCAGGACTCATAGGCACCCACCGAGGGCCTAGAGTAAAAAATGGCTTTGCTGCCATCGGGGTATTCTTTGTCATCAATAAAACAGGACTCTTCTTCAAAGTTTTCATATTCCACCTTCTTTTTTTTCAACCTTTTCAGCCTGGCTCTCTCAATTTCATCAAGAAGTTTTTGATATTCTCGATCAACGGCCAGGGGGGAGAAATCCACGTTGTCAGCCCTTGATAAAAATATTTTGTAGGCAAAGAAAGCGCCCAATAAAAAAAGTAAAAAAGAGAAAAAAATCAGAAGATAGAAAACAATCTTTTTTGTAATCGGACTCATTTTTCCATTCTACCATAAAAAGCGGCCACAGTCACAATTCTGAATTATAATCCCCGGACGGGCAAAAGCTTGAGTTAGTCTCAGGGAAAATTGGCAGCGGGTTAATCTAATCTTTAGAGACCTTCACAATTTTTGGCCGGAAGATAACCGGCTTTTTCAGCATCCTCCCTTGATGAGAAAAAAACTTTGTTTTCCTCTTTCAGTTTTAGAGCCCCGGGACACCAGGGAAAGTGGTAAACCTTTCCCCGTTTGGAGGCCACCAGGGGGACTTTTTTACTCGACTGAATTGAGGAAAAAACTTCCACTTCTTTCTGATTGCCTTTTGGGGTGTTGTTTGCCATTGAAAGGCGGCCCAGAAAGAAAGAACTGAAGGAGCTGAAGAGCAGAATTAGAATAAAGAAGCCGACGTCGCTTTTTCAAAAGGAGATAAAACTCTTTCTTTTTTCTCTTATTTCCGCCTTGATTTTTTGATACTTTTCTTTTATAATAGCGCTCATACTTAAATAATAACATAAAATTTTATGGCACATAGAAAAGCGGGTGGGTCCGCCAAAAACCTAAGCGATTCAAATCCGAAATATCTTGGAGTTAAGTTGGCCGATGGACAAAAGGCTTCGGCCGGTAATGTTATCGTCAGACAACGAGGAACAAAATTTGTTCCCGGGAAAAACACTTCCGTTGGTAAGGATCATACAATTTTTGCCACAGCCGACGGGGTGGTTAGGTTTAAAGACAAAAGAAAAATCTCTTTTACCGGAAAAATCGTTAAAAGAAAATTGGTTAGTGTAGAATAGTTTTTAATGATTGATTTTTAATTGAGAAGAAGCTCCTGCGGGGGCTTTTGTATTTATCCACAATATGGATATTGGGGAGATTTGTTGATATAATTCCCTTAATTATGAGCAAATATATTTCCATTGACATTGGTTCTGAAAATATAAAAATTCTGCTGGTTTCAAAATCAGAAAACGACTCATCCTTTAAAATTCTGGCCAAGTCTTCCTATCCCGGTGCCGGCGTAAAAAGCGGTTACATCAGCAACCAAAAAGAATTTCTAGACTCCTTTCAAAAGGCCATTGCCAAATTTGAATCAAATCACCGCATAAAAATTGATGAAGCTTTTTTTTCTTTGGATGGCTACGGCATTCGCGGAGAAAAAATTTCCACCGGTCAGCCCATAGCGGCCGAATCCATCGCCGAATATGATTTGGAAAAAATGGAAGAAAAAGCTCTGGCTCTTTTGAGAAGAATCAATAACGATGAAATTATAGAAAAACAAAATATAAAATACATTATAGATGGCTTTGAACATTTTGACTCGCCCCTGGGTCTGGCCGGAAAAAAGCTTCACGGGGAATACCTTTTCATAACCAAGCCCAAGAATAATTTAAACATTTTGGAAGACTCCATTGCCAAAACCAAGGTTCTGCCCATCTCTTTTTCTCCGGCCATGCTGGCTTCGGCCCAAAGCACCCTTAGCGAACTGGACAAAAAATTGGGTTGTGCTCTGGTTGATTTCGGTGCAGAGAAAACTTCAATTGTCATCTACGAGAATAATCGCCCTATCCACTACCATATTATTAAAAAAGGCTCATCGGACATCACCAAGAAAATATCCATTGAAGAAAAAATTGATTTCGCCAAGGCGGAAAAATTAAAAAAAGCTTTAAAATTTGAAAAAAAAGTTGAAAAAATTATCAAAAAGGAGTTGGAAGATTTGGCCAAAAAAGTTTCCCAGGAAATTAAAAAAGCCGAGCAAGAAAATATCCTACCCGGCGGAGTGACTTTGGTCGGAGGCGGTTCAAAAATTGTCGGCATTGAAGACATTTTCAAAAAGGAACTCTCTCTGCCTATTAAAAAAGCCTCCAAAAGTATTGGTGACCAGGTCACCGATTACCACATCGCCTACGGGAATATTATTCTGGGGCTTCAGGAGGAAATTCAAGAATCAAAATTTAAATTACCCAAACTGTCCTCGGTCGGTAAATTTTTCAAAAATACTTTTAAAAAATTAATTCCTTAAAAAAACCGCGGTCCGGCCGCGGTTTTTGTTTTTTTCAGTCCCTCAACCTTTCGGCCACATCATCGGCTAAAAGAGAGAGAATTGCATGCAGGCCCCTGGGGGTCACCAGAAAAATTGTTTCTCCTTTTTCTCCAACATCTTCCCTAAGATATCCTTCTCTAACCAATTTTTTTCTGGTCAAACCGGAATTACCAAGATAGGTAACCGTTGACTCCTTATCAGATAGGGGCAGTCCCATTTTCCCACGAGCATAGGCTTCAAAAAGAAGCCCCGTTTCATATGACGATAAAACCATTATTATTTACTCCTATTTTAATTTTCTATAATAAGTATAGAATAATATAAAGTATAAGTCAATCTTTCTTTTCTTTCTCTTTAGGCTATAATTCAAAGTACTATGGAAAAAAATAAAATAAATTTAAATCAAATCTTACTGCTGGCCGTGGTAATAATTTTAGCCCTTATGGCCTTTGGCAAACATTCTCTGAATTTAAATATTTCAGAACATAAAAACAACACCATAATCGTTTCCGGCAAGGCGGAAAAATTTGTATCACCTGATAGCGCTCGGATTTCTTTTTCGATTAACGAGTACTCAAAAAAACAAGAGGTTGGAGCCGATATTGTTAATAAAAAAGTTAAAAGAATAATTTCAAGCCTGAAAGATCTGGGAATAGAAGAAAAATACATTAAAACAAAAAACTATTCCGTCTATCCTCAATATAATTGAAATAACGGAAGAAGTATTTTTGATAAATATAGAATCAGCCAATCGGTAGAAGTGGTAATTCGCGATATGGAGAAAACCTCTGATGTTTTGGCAAAAATTGTGGAGCTTAAAGTTGACAACCTAAGCGGACCTCATATGTTTACCTGGGACCTGGATAAAATCAAAGACGAATTGCGAGTCGAAGCAATAGATGAAGCCAAAGAAAAAGCTCGGGTTCTGGCTAAAGAATTGGGGGTTTCTCTGAATAAAATTGTAGGCTTTTCGGAAGGAAGTGATAATTCGTATCCAAGGCCGATCTATCGTAGCTATGCCAAAGCTGATATTTTAGCCGAGGGGGCCATGAGTAGCCCGGAAATAAACCCCGGCCAAGACAAGATTGTTAAAACGGTAAATATTACCTTTCAGATAGAGGACTAGTCGGACAAAAAGCCAAACAATTCTGTTTGGTTTTTTATTTTGCATGGGAGAATAGAGGGAAGAAAAGAATAAAAGTAATTAGAAAAACCTTAAAATATTTTATGGAAATCATAATAACACAATTCTTTAATCTATTGAAATTTTTAATATTTTTGATATACTTTCAAAACATTTAGGGTAAATGCGAGTGTAGCTCAGGTCAAGGGATAGAATCAGCGAGTGCGTCATGGTGATGCGCTTAAAAAAATTGCTTAATTGAAGAGTTAAAAATAGAATAATAATATATGCGAGTGTAGCTCAGGTGGTTAGAGCGCGTCACTGATAATGACGAGGTCGTAGGTTCAAGTCCTACCATTCGCACAAAAATCCAAAAAAATCCCCTATGGGATTTTTTTGTGATTTTTGTAGCGAATGGTAGGACTTGAAAAAAGTCGGGTAATGTAAAATCCGTTAAAAAACAAAACGAGCTTGCGAGTTTGTTTTTTAGGGTTTTACGCCCCGACGGCGGGGTCGCGCGTGTGAGGCCGGGGTGTCGCTGCGTTTCCGGCCCACACTGGGTGACCAAGTCCTACTAAAATCCCCTATGGGATTTTTTTGTGATTTTTGTAGCGAATGGTAGGACCTGAAAAAAGTCGGGTAATATAACCCAGCACCATTTTTGTTAGAAAAGTTTAGCTTCGTTGATATAATACCTACAAAATAAAAAATACGAATTTTACACCTTTGTCTTTTTACAAAAATGGTGCTGGGGGAGAATGTCTATTTAAGTCGCCCCTGACACCTTACTTTTATTCCGAAAACTTGGAGGAATAAAAGCTGAAAAAGCGGGGCTAGGTAAAATCTGTTTGAAAAACTAATAATCTATTTTTCTAACAATAATCTGTTTTTAACCGTGTTATAATTTCCCCATGAAAAAAGAAAGTTTTTTTCAATTTAAGATTGAAAAAAAATTAAAGGATAAAGACGGAAAAACTTTTCTCGGTAGAGCGGGAGTTTTTAATACTCCCCATGGAGAAATTAAAACTCCGGCCTTTGCTGCCGTGGGAACCAAGGCGACCATGAAAGGTATCAGCCCGGAACAACTGAAAGATTTAAATGCTCAAATCTTTTTGGCCAACACCTATCACCTTTTTTTATCTCCCGGACCGGAGATTATCAAAAAAGCCGGAGGGCTTCATAATTTTTCTAACTGGCATGGCCCCATTATGACCGACTCCGGAGGCTTTCAGGCTTTTTCTCTGGGGGCGGCTTTTGGGGAGAATATTTCCAAAATCGCCAAGGATGATTCCGGTTTCCAGCAGGTGGCTAAGAATAAAACCAAGTCCTGTGATGCCACCTGTGAAGATAAAAAAAATAAACTGGCCAAGATCACCGAAGAGGGAGTGGCTTTTCGAAATTATAAGACCGGAGAAAAACTTTTTTTCTCGCCGGAGAAATCCATGCAGATTCAGGAAGATTTGGGGGCCGATATTATTTTTGCCTTTGATGAATGTACTTCGCCCCAGGCCAGCTATGAATACCAGAGAGAGGCCATGGAGAGAACTCATCGCTGGGCTCTGCGTTCCCTGGAAGAACATCAAAAATTGGAAAAGAAGAAATTTAATTTTTTGAATTCGGTGAAAAATAAGGTTGCCGGCTTGAAAGATAAAGTTTTTTCCAACAAGCCGGGAGAGTCAGTATCTACAGACAGAACCATACCCGACACCCCCGGCTTGTATCCCCAGGCCCTTTTTGGCATTGTCCAGGGTGGTCGTTTTGAGGATTTACGAAAGGAATCGGCGGAATTTATCGGTTCCATGGATTTTGAAGGTTTTGGTATTGGCGGTTCTTTTGATAAGGATGATATGAAAAAGGCGGTGGCGGTGGTCAATAGAATTTTGCCGGAAAATAAACCCAGGCATCTGTTGGGCATTGGAGAGGTTATAGATTTATTTGAGGGGGTGGAAAATGGGGTGGATTTTTTTGACTGCGTGGCTCCCACTCGCATGGCTCGCCACGGGACTCTGCATACGGAGAATGGTAAAATCAATATTGAAAATGCCGGATTTAAAGATGATTTTAGTCCTCCGGATAAAAGTTGCCGGTGTTATACCTGTCAAAATTATTCTCGGGCCTATCTCCGCCACCTTCTTAGAGAAAAGGAAACCTTCGGCATAACCCTGGCTTCAATTCACAATCTTTATTTTATCGTCAATCTGGTTCATAGGATTAGAGAGAGTATTTTGGAGGATAGATTTTTTGAGTTTAAGAAATCCTTTTTAAAAAGCTACTACAAAAAGTAATTTTGCAAGCTCCCTGTTTGCAAGCTCCCCGGGTGCTTGCAATTGCAAAGCTTATCAGAAGATGATAATCTGTTTGTATGTCACAAAAAAGAGAATTTTATATTGAAGAATATTATCATGTTTTCAATCGAGGGGTTGATAAAAGAGAAATATTTTTAGATAAAGGTGATTTATATTATTTTTTTGACGCTATACAAATTGCTAATAAGATAACTCCTATAAAAAACTCAAGAATGAAAAACAATAGAAAAAAAGAAAAACAGAAAGCAAAAGAAGAAGAAAAATTAGTTGAAATCATAGCCTATTGTTTATTGCCAAATCATTTTCATTTTGTTTTAAAAGAAATTAGGGAGGGTGGAATTTCTAAATTTATGAGTAAATTGGGCGGTTCATATTCTCAATATTTCAATTCAAAATATGATAGATCGGGAACTTTATTTCAAGGAAGATTTAAAGCGAAAAGATTAACGGGAGAAAGTAAAAAAGATTTTGATTTAGAAGTTGTTACAGCTTATGTAAATATGAATTATAAACATCATAATTATGATTTTAAAAAAGACTTAATCAAATCTTCAATTTTTGAATTCTTGGGAGAGGAAAGGGGAGAATTGATTTGTAATCAAGAACAAATAGAAAGGCAGATTAGTTACATTGGAGATTTAAAAAAATATAAAAAATGAATCAAAGCACTATCAAAAGAATTTACGAAAAATCATAATAAAAACCCTAAGCTATTAAGTTTTAGTGAATTGGAATAACTTTTCACTTTGCAAGCTTTGCAAGCTCCCCGGGTGCTTGCAAAGAATCTAATGAGGAATAATATGAAAATAGAAAAAGAGATACAAAAAGTTTTGGATTATCTAGATAAAATAAATGTAAAATATGAAAGCTTTTTTCATGAAGAAGTTTTTACGGTGGAGGATGTGAAGAATTTACCGGTGGAAATTCCCGGCAGGGGGGTGAAGACTTTATTTTTGCGAGATAGAAAGGGTAAGAAGTTTTATCTTCTTTCGGTCTGGGATGAAAAGGAAAAAGTTGATTTGAGGGATTTGGCTTTTAGGTTGGGTAAGAAAAAGCTGATCTTTGCCACCGATGAAAATTTAGCGGAAAAATTGATGGTGAAAAGCGGTTCTATTTCTCCTCTGGCTTTAATGTCCGACCTCCGGGTTGGGTGAAATCCCTCGCCTTCAGGCGAAGACTTCAGTTAGTGATATAATAAACGATATGAATAACGCATATCGTAAATCATCACACTCACTTTTCAAAATAGAAAT
>JALVSO010000073.1:0-22534 GCA_027024305.1 Candidatus Parcubacteria bacterium
CTCTCAATGGTATTGTAGTATTTTTTAACCAGAGTTTGAGTCCGATCAATATATTCGGTTTTTACTTCTTCTTTCTTTTCCTCCTTTTCCGGTTGGGCTTGGGATTCTTGGGAGGATTCTTCTTTTTTAACTTCAACTACTTTGCTATCATTAAATTCATTATCTTCTTTTTTATTCAAAATTACTTCTTTCCGGTTGTCACAGCTAAAAAAGAAACAATATAATTTATAGGAATAATAATCAAATTTTGTGTCTACTTTGATTTTCTCCTCGGCCAAAGCGGGATTTGAGAAAAAGGCAAAGCTAAATAATAAAATTAAAAAATACTTTTTCATAATGCCTTGATTATAGCAAAGAAAGAAAGTTTTTTTAGCTTTTCCTCTCCAGCCTGTGTAAAACTCTTTTTTTATTATGAAATAAAAGCAAAGCTTGATAAAGCCCTACTTTTACCATAAAATAAAACTACTATTTGTAAAAAATAAGAAAAAATAACTTCCCTTTTTTTAACACTTAAAAATTTTCTTCAAAAAAGCTTTATTATTGCTCTTCCTTCCCAAAAATTCCCTAATGGAGATATTCTCATCCCGAGCCGAACCCCACTCCAAAATTTCCCGCCTGTATTTTTGACCGATTTTTTTCTTGTAAATACCTTCCTTTTCAAATAGGGAAAAAATATCATCGGCAAAAACCAAAGCTCAAAGATAGGAATAATAGCCGGCATCGTACCCCCCCACGATATGACCAAAGCCGGCCGGCATCAGAGACCCCTTGTAAACCTCAATGCCGGAATATTTTTTAAAGAGCTTTTTTCAATAATCGGCCGGTTTTTTTACACCCCCCAAATGCAAATCAAAATCAAACTTAGTCATAATTAACTGCCTCAACTTTCCATACTTTTCCATAAAAAATCGAGAAGCGATCAGATTATCTATCTTTTCATCGGATAATTTTTCTCCCGTCTTTCAATGTTTGGAAACCCTTTTCAAAAATTCCCCGTCCCAGGCTCAATTTTCTAAAAGTTGAGAGGGTGTTTCCACAAAATCCCAGGCCACCGAAACCCCAAAATGAGAGGCATATTTGGTCTTTGATAAAATATGGTGAAGAGCATGACCGAACTCGTGAAAAAGAGTCTGGATTTCCGAGTGATCAACCAGGGCCGGCATTTTTCCATGGGCCTTGGCAAAATTGCAAACCACCAGGGCCATGGGCGCTTGCCTTTCCTCTCCTTTCAAGTTTTCTTGAAAGCCGTATTGCAAATCCCACATGGCCGCATGACCATACTTTCCCTTTCGCGGATGCAAATCAAAAGCCAGATGAGAAATTTTCTGCCCATTCTGATAAATATCATAAAATTCCACATCTTCATGTCAGAGTTTTAAACGATTATTTTTCTTAATTTCAAAACCAAAAAGCTTTGAAAAAATCTTGAACATTTCTTTCTTAACTCTTTCCAGGGGAAAATAATTTTTCAAATCATTTTCGTCAACGGCGAATTTTTCCTTCTTTAATTTATGACTGTAAAAAGTGACATCGTGGGGCTCAATTTTGACTTTGGGATTATTTTCCAATTCCCCTCGGTATTTTCTCAATTCTTCCAGCTCCGCCAGAGCCGGCTTTTGCACCTTTTCCAAAAGAGGCTCAATAAATTTTTTCACATTCTCGGCCTTTTTGGCCATGCGGTCTTCCAGAATATAGTCGGGATAATTTTGATAACCCAAAAGTTTGGCCTTTTTAATTTTCAAACGAACAATTTCCGAAAGAAGTTTCAGGTTTTCTTCTCCACCCTTTCGAGATGATTTCATCAAAAGCTCTTTTCTTTTTTCCCCGTTTTCCGCCGTTTCCAAAAAAGGATTGATTTCCGGATAATCCAAACTCACTTTTCACTTGCCCTTTTCTTTTTTCAGGGAATTTAAAAAATTGGTATCCAAACCGGCCGTTTCTTTTTTATTCAGCAAAATATAGTCTTCCCAATTATTGATATTGACCGAAAATTTGGAACTCAATTCCGATATTTTTTTATTAATCTCTTTTAATTCTTTCTGCTCCTTCTCCGGCAGAGCAAAACCCATTCTTTGATAATCTTTAAAATATTCCTTGAAAAGCCTCCTGTCCACCTCTTCCAATTTTTCTTTTTTGTAGCCGTTATTTTTATAATCTTTCAAGGCCCGGAAAATACCCTCGTCAAAATTAATCTCCACCAAATTTTGTGAAGCCAAAACTTCCAACTCAGCCGCTTTTTCTCTAATTTGTTTTTTAGGTGACATATTCAAAAGCACATCCAACTTCACCAAAAAATCACCCAGTTCCCGGTTTGATTTTTCCAGAGCAAAAACGGTGTTTTCAAAAGTTCTCTCTTTTTTCGCAATTTTCTTGATTTTTCCCAAAGCCTTCTTTTTCTTTTCCAATCTTTTCCTTAACTCTTTTTCCAACTCCTTGGGACTCAATTCCAATCAATAAAAATCTTTTTTTGATAATGTCTTAATTCTCTTTTTCATAGAAGAGAATTATAACAGTCTTTTTCAAACAAACAAAAACCACCCATCAAACTACCTCTATTATTCTCAAGCAAATCCACGGCACAATTTTTCTTAAAATATCACACAATTGCGCATATAAACAATCTGTAATATTTTCGAAAAACTTAAAAATTTAATGAACAAAACGGGGCCTGCGGCGCCGCTCCCATACCGAAAGAAGAAATTATCCTACTTTCTTTGCAGTAAAATATCTATCTCATCAAAAGCTGTCTTCAGAGCTTCCCCCGGAGCGGCCCTACCCCCGGTAATTGACTCTATCATAAACTTAAAAATTTTTTCCGTTTCTCTTCAATCCGGATCTATAAAAGAACCGGCGTAGACGGCTTCTCGATAAAAGATGTCCATAAAGGCGTCACTCGGCCTCTGATTTAAAAGATTTTTTCTAACCGGTGGCAATTTCAATTCCCGACTCAGAAAATCTTGAATATTATCGGAAGAGAGAGCCAGAGCAACCCTAAAAGCACCATCGACATTAACCGATGAAGATTTAGGAATGGCAAAGCCTCAAACTTTGGCAAAAACTGTCTTGTTGTCAATTTTTTCCACTGATGGAATTTCTGCCACATCAAAATTTAAGTTAGGATTTTTAAACCTGATTTTCGGGGCCTCGGAAGCAAAACCGAAATAGACAGCCAGTCGACCCGATAAAAAATAATCTAAAGAGTCGGGCATGGAGCGGTTTCAAGAATAAAACTGGCTGGTTGGATTGGAAAATTCCGTAAAAAATAGCAGGGCCGGAGCCGGAGAAGGAGAATCAGTGCCCCATCTATCCGTAGTGTATTGATAATTACTTGGATCTCAAACGACTATTCTGTTGCCCAGCTGCATCATTAAGGTTGATAAAATCTCCTTAAAATTATTTACATTGGAACTCTCTCCAAAGGCGATGGTGGCTCTCTTTATATTCTCATTCTTATCCAAAATGGTTATTTTTTTTGATAATTTAAAAAATTCTTGTCAATGTTTGGGTGGCAAAGGAACGGCGGCGGTTTTAAAAATGGAACGATTATAATACATCACCATGGGATCAATTATAAAGGGAAAAGCCAGAACTCCCCTATCAGACAAAAAGATATTGAAAGCATCTGAATAACTATTTAGGAAATCTCTCTGGTTAAAGGAGGTGTAGGGAATAATTCTAATCTTATTTAGATTATGAAAAATTTCTTCATTGGAAAGTAAAATTAAATCCGGAGCCTCTCCCGCCGCCAAAGCTTCTAAAATATCCTGCTGATAACTCTCTTTGCTTTTTTCAATATAATTGACCTTTTGATAGATTGAATTGCTCTCTCTTAACCTTGTTAAAACCTTTTCCATCAGACTTCTGTCCAAGGTGCCCCATATATTAACCTGACCAATTTGGACTTTTTCCCTCTGAGACGATCCTCTGTAATTGGAAAACAAAAGAAAACCTATCAGAGCCAAAAAAAAGAATACTCCCAAGACCACCCATTGAAATATTGATCTGTTTTTTTTCATATTTTTATTTCTTAATTTTTTCTATAGACCAAAGCATAGTGATAGGAACCGGCGGAATTCAGTCGTCTTTCCAGACTTAAAGGATAATCTCTAAAGAACAACAGGGCATCATCCTCCGTAAAAAGCAATTTCCTATCCGGACCGATGCCGGAAAAAGAATCTTTCCAATCAATAAATAAAATTCTTCCACCTCTCTTTAAAATTCTCAAGGCCTCTTTAATAACCGCCTCCTTATTTTCCACTTGAAAAAAGAGAGAAGAAATTAAAATAAAATCAACACTTTCGTCTTTTATTTTAGTGGAATCCGGTTCTTCCAAATCGGCATTGACAAAATAAACATTCACAAAACCATTTTCTCGGAGTTCCTTCTCCACCCTTTTTAACAACTCCTCCTGGATATCCACGGCATAGACTATTCCCTCCGGTCCGACCTCCCTGGCCATATATTTTAAAAAATCACCCTTACCAAAACCGAAATCAACCACCGCTGATGAAATTGGAATGGCCACTTCCGATATAATTTTCTTTGGATCTATAAAAGACATATGTCCCTATGATAGCAATTATTAAAGAATCAAGCAAGAAAATTATTTTCATATTCAAGCGCAAGCTCCCCGGGTGGGTGCAAAAATTTGTTTTGCCGGCCGCCGAAGGTGGCCGGCACTTATAACTTGCTTCATTGCAACCTGTAACTTGTCACGACTTCTTAAAGAAAAAACCGCCGAAGCGGTTTTTTCCTATCAAAGTTTTTAACAGGTTTATTTTATTCACTATCTCTCATTCCACCTTCCGGTTCTTCAATTTTTAAATTTACTCGGGAATTATTTTTCATTCCGATAACCCTTAAAAGGGTTCTTATGGCACTTGCTGTTCTACCGGATTTTCCGATAACCTGAGCCATGTCATCCTTGTGAACTCTTAATGTTAGGAGAACTCCCATTTCATCAACAGTTCTATCAATTTTAACATCCTCAGGATGCTCAACAAGTGACTTAACAACCATATCTAAGAATTGCAAATCTTTTTCTCCTTCTGTCATTGTGAGTATAAATTAACCTGAATAATACCAGAGCCTCTGTGCTACCATTGAGCGGTGGAACAAAAGCTCCTTGGGAAAAATTTTAACAAAAAAAATAAAAGTATCAATAGTTTTTTAAGAAACTGTGTATAACTTTAAAAAAACAAAAGGCTTTTGAAAGCCCTTCTTTTATCCGCTAAACTTTTTTTCCTCCACTTAAAAAATTTTGAAATTCCTCCAGCTCATCCCATTTATTTTCATGGGCCAAAAGAGCCTGCTCCGGTCAAGTGGAAGGATCATGAAAACTGTAACGGTCTCCGGCATTTTTTAAAATAAATTTTAATTCTTCAATGCTGGTTTCGGCCAAATCTTTTCAATTTTCAATGCCGGCTCTTTTTAAAAGACCCTCAATCTTTGGACCGATACCTTCAACGATTTTCAAATCATCATTTTTGATACCGGTGGGAGAAACAAAAACTCTTTTGGGAGCCACTTTCTCCTTCACCACAATAACCTCTTCGTCACCGTTTTTAATTTTTTCAATTTCTTTCTTAATTTCCCGCTTTTCTTCCTCCCTCTGGCTTTCTTCTTTAAGAAAGGGGCTTTCCGGCACTCCCGACTCCTTTATTTCTTCTTCGTTTGGATTGAGCGGAATCTCCTTATTTGAAAATCCATTGGCAAAAAAATCATCCCAAAGTCGCCGAGCCACTCAGCCCAAGAAAAAAGAAACCAAAATAATCAATAGAATCTCTCCGGCAGCCGAGGCTCCGGTATATTGATTATTTAAAACTTCTCCTGCAATATTATTTCTAAACATAGTCCTTCTAATTATTGGTTTTTAAATATTCTTTTCCTTTCTCGATGCAATAGAGCAGATTGATTTTTCTCAAGGTTTCAGGTCCAACCACTCCATCAATATTTTCTATTTTCTTGCCAAATTGATCGCCTTCGGAATATTTTTCCTGGAACCTTTTGACTGCCATATAATCCTCCCTTTGATAATAACCATCAACAACTAAGGATTCTCCTTCAAAATCATTCAGAAACTTCTCCAGCTTGGCCACCTCATTAATATCATTTCTTCTCCCCAGAACAATACTCTTTTTTAGGTAGGGGCTACAGGTAAGCTTTTGCTTTAAAACTTTTTTCTTCAAAGAGACCACCCTTTGAACCTCCGGCGGCTCCTCCACAACAAAATTATCCCTTTCCGACCTTTTATAATCATAATCTTTTTTGCTTACTTCATTGTTATTCAAGGAACAAAGATTTTTTAGAGAGCAGGTATACCAATAGGTGCTTAGACCGGCCCACAAAACAAAAATCAAGATAACAATGTAAAAGCCTTCTTTTCCGTGTATTTTTTTCATAATGACATATTCTACACTAAAAGGAGGTCTTTGTAAAGTGGACAAATGGAAAAAAGTATGACTTGGTACAAAGACCAAAGTTCATCTTTTTTCTCGGATATATTATCGCTCTTCTTTTCCAGGACCAAGAAACCTTAAGGCAGGATTCTAACAATAATTAAATTGCCATCGTTAAAAAAAACAAAAAACACCTTTTCCAAAGGTCTTAAACAAAGTCTTAAAATACGCCCGCTATATGCCCAATGAATAATACCAATACAAGATAATAGGTGGTCCAACCCTTGGTGGCCGGAAAATATTTTGAAATAATTCTAAAATTCCCCGCATATCATTTATGAAAACCGAATCAGGCGACAATATTCGCACCCACGGCATCAATTAACAATAAATAAAAAATAATTGTATATATATCCATAACTGAAAGATTATATCAAAAGATAAAATAAAATGAAAAGGCCCTAGCAAGCTAGAGACTTTTCAGTACTGACTCGGAGCAAGCTCCAAATCAGTTTCCATATTGTATGCTTTTGAAATTTTATTGCAAGGTGTTGTTGTGGAAAAGTTATAGAGAGCGATTAATGATTTCATCTATCATTTTTTGAGCTTCATCAATACTCTGACCATTACCGTAAATAAAAGTATCCCCATCTCTCTTAATATCTATTTTAGCTCCAGATTCCTTGGAAATTCTTTTAATGGTTACTCCCCCTTTTCCAATGACCAAACCGATTTTGTCGGACGGTATTTTAATTCTCTTGATTCGCTGAATATTGGGAGACATTTCCGCCGGTTCTTTAATGGTTGCTTCCATGTTATCCAAAACGGTCATTCTTGCCTTCCGAGCTTGTTCTAAAATTTCTCCAATCATTTCCAAAGAAATACCATCTATTTTTAAATCCACCTGAATAGCCGTAATACCATCACGAGTTCCGGCCATTTTAAAATCCATATCTCCATAGAAATCTTCGTAACCCAAAATATCCGTTAGAAGTTTATAATTTTCCCCCTCGGTTACCAACCCGATGGCGATCCCTCCAACCGGTTTTTTGATGGGCACACCACCAGATAGCAAGGCCAAGGTGGAAGCACAGGTGGAAGCCATGGATGTGGAACCCTGGGAGGACATAACCTCGGAAACCACTCTCATAGTATAGGGGAAATCTTCCTTGGAAGGAATCATTCTCCTTAACGCCTTTTCGGCCAAATTGCCGTGACCTATCTCCCTCCTACCGGGACTGCCCATGCGACCTGTTTCTCCCACCGAATAGGGAGGAAAGTTGTAGTGATGAATATAGTTTTTCTCCATCTGAATTTCCATACCGTCTAGGAAAAGAGCGTCGTCTAAATCATCAATGGTTAAAACGGACATCACATGGGTATCTCCGCGATAAAAAATACCTGTTCCATGGACCACTTCCGAAAGCCTATCAGCATTGGACCACAGAGGTCTGACTTCATCCAAAGCTCTACCGTCAAGTCTTTGACCTTCATCAATTATTTTTTCCCTGACAATGTATTTAAACTCCTTTTCAAAAAATTCTCCTAAAAAATTAGTAGAAAAATCAGAAGTTTCTACTTGTGAAATTCTCTTAATAAACTTCTCCCTATAAAAATCAATTTTATTCTCCGGAAAAATATTATCAAAATCACTAATAATTTCTCCCCTAAACTCCTCTTCAAAAATATTTTTCAAAAAATCGGTTTCCGGTGCTTCCGGCAGAACTTTTTTTTCTTTCCCTCTTTCAGAAATGATTGAACTGAAAAAATCAGTCATTTTATTCATTTCAGTCAAAGCCAATTCGGCAGCCTCCAAAAATTTCTCATTGGACAACTCCTCCGCTTCTGTCTCTACCATGGAAATCTTGCCTCCCCGACCGGCAAAAATAGCATCAAAAAGATTATTGTCCTCCCGGAAATTATAGTTGGGGTTTATTTTAAAATTTCCTTCTTTATCACCGGCCACCCTAACCCCGTAAACCGGCCCGTTCCATGGAATATCGGAAACGGCCAGGGCTAAGGAAGCTCCGTTCAAAGCCAAAAAGTCTGGGTCGTACTTTCCCAAAGACAGAACCGTAGCCACTATATGCACATCCTTTCTCAAAGACTTGTCAAAAAAAGGTCTGATGGCTCGATCAACCACTCGAGCCGTTAAAACAGCCTCGGTGCTTGGCTTGCCCTCCCTCTTATTATACTTGCCTCCCAAAATCTCCCCGGCGGCATAATACCTTTCCTCATAGTCAACCTTTAAGGGTAAGTAATCCAAACGGCTTTCCTCCTTGCTCATGGTGGCTGTCACTAAAACCTTGGTTTCTCCGTAGCTCACAATCACCGAACCGTTGGCTTTTTCCACCAAGTCATTAAACTCAAAAATTAATTCTTCATCTCCTACCTTTATTTTATACTCTTTTTTATTCATAAAATTATTATACCTGAAAAAATAAAAAAAGCAGACTTTTTGTCTGCTTGTTCGGGTGATAGGGCGGCACCTGCGGTGCCACCTCCACCCTCTTCTATTATCTACTTTCCTCCCTAACCCTTTGCCAAAAATGTTTTGCGCCTCTAACAAAGGACCCGGCCTTAACCGCAATCTGATCCATGCACCCCTGATCCCCATCTTTCCAACATTCTTTGAAACGCCGAAAAAGAATCTGGGTTCTGGCCCCCAACGGTGACTGGAGTACCAGCCTTGGCACCGGCTTACCGTTATGGCAAGCCAGGCATTGATGATAGCCGGTGCTGGAATTATGACCAGCTTCTGACCATTCATCAGCCTTGGCTGTCCTGCCCCAGCCGATGACAAAAACAATAAAAACTAGAAGCAATACAATATTGAGCTTCCAGTTTATATCCCGGATTTTCTCTCCGGAATAAACCAGCCCATAACCAGCCCAAATAAGGCCGGAGAAAATCATCCCCAGGAAAAAAAAGATTTCCCAATTCATATCTTACCTCCTAATTATTTATCAATCCCGGGAACCAATGTTCCCAATTTTCTAAAAAGATCCAAATGGAGATTGCCAACATCAACAATCCCCACAGAATAATCTCCCACCCCTTTCGCCAACTTGCCAGGCTAAATAACCCGGCCAGAAAAAGGATTGCAGCATAAAAAAAATAGAATAAATTTTCCATTTTTTTCTCCTGTTTTAGTGAACACTAATTGAAATATACCGCTTCTAAACTACTTTGTCAAGCACTCCCACAACCTATAAAACAAAATCGCTATAATTGTTCCCAAACCGGCTCCAACCAAGATATCCAGAGGATAGTGCACCCCCACAAAAATTCTTCCCAAAGCCACCAAAACAGCCCCGACAAAAAATCACAAGCCGATTTTCTTATTATACAAAAATACCGCTGTAGCCAAAGCAAAAGCAAAAGTGCTATGTCCTGATGGAAAAGAAGATAAAGGATTTTCCTTAACCAGAAAATTTACATTTTCTAAATAAGAAAAAGGTCTTTCTACGGGATAGATATATTTAATAATTTTAGCTAAAAATCAAGCAACAAAAACTCCGGAAAAATATCAGAAAAACTCTTTCACTTCTATTTTTTTATCCTTTCAAATGAGACGAAAAAAGTAAAATAAAAATAAAACTAAAAGGATAAAAATCAAATACTCCCCCAGAAAAACAAAAAACCCATCCAAAAAAACATTCTGTCCGGCAAAATTATTCAGAAATCTAAATAACTCAATATTTAACCAAAAGTCTTCAATCATTCGGCAATAATAACATAAAATTAGCCGTGACCAAAAAACTCTCCCGGATTGTAATCTGAAACCAGATTCTTCATTATAACCTTAAAACCTTCTACAAATAATTCAGCTTTGACTTTTAAAATGCTTCTGCTATAATATCGCCAATCTTTTTTGAAAGAAGACAAAACAAACCCACCGCCCAACGGCTACGGATTTCTGAGCTTGCGAAGAATGCCTATTCAGAATCCGGAGGATGTTTGAATTTGCTCCCGAGCAGTGCGCAGGGAGTGGCAAATGAAAACTGCCTATGCGACCTAGCCGTTAGATGATGGGTTATGTGTGTGGATTGCCTGGCCCCATCGTCTAACGGCTAGGACATCGGATTTTCATTCCGGCAATCGGGGTTCGATTCCCCGTGGGGTCACAAATGACTGAAAAAACCGCGATTAGCGGTTTTTTCACTGTCATTTGTAGACCCCACGGGGATTTTGACCCAGCACCATTTTTGTTAGAAAGGTTTAGTTTCATTGATAGTATCTATAAAATAAAAAAATATGAATTTTACATCTTTATCTTTTTACAAAAATGGTGCTGGGGAAAAATGCCTATTTGAGTCGTCCCCGACACCTTACTTTTATTCCGAATACTTGGAGGAATAAAAGGATGAAAAAAGTCGGGCAATGCAAAATCCGTTAAAAAACAAAACGAGCTCGCATGAAGTCCGACCTGTCGAGTATGGCTCAGCGTTTCGTTGCCGACCGGTCGGACTTCATGAAAAAGCGTGGTTGTTCGGCTTGTAACTTGTCCCTTGTTCCTTGTAACTTGAATCGGCTTTTTGAAAAAAGCGCAGAATTTTTTTGAAATAGCATAAGCCTTTCAGCCAGTACCACTTTTTTACAAAAGTTTAATTTTAATATTATATTTTATAAACCAAAAATAATATAAATTTTATACTTCCATATTTTTGAAAAAGTAGTGCCAAACCCAATACCAGAAATCCGGGAAAAAATTAAAAGAAAAAACCACGAATATTCAATACTCTTATCCGTGGTCACAATAGCGTTTAGCCCACTCATCCTCCTTTTCTTTATAATACCTTTTCAGAGGATAGGGGTGATAGAGGACCGGGTATCTCCCTTCCAGAGCATTTTGGTAGGCCTCGCACACATCAATACCCTCAATGCCGCTAGCTACCTCACAAATTCCGTTATTATTGGCGTTACAGAGTTCGCAGTCATCCCCCTCCAACTCATGATAACTCTCTGCCCATCGGCTTCCATTGCAGGCACCTGCTCCAAGTATATGAGGCTTTCCCCTGTATGCATTTTTACAAAAACAAAGTACAGCTGATTTTTTACCCATAACACTACTCCCTCTCAAAAAAACTACCCTTTATCATAAAATAAAGTTAATGAATTAGCAAGAAAGTTATTTATTAAAAACTTAGAAGCAAGGCTTCTAAGTTTTAGCTAAAAAAGCGGGATTTTGGCGAAGCTAAAATCCCGCTTTTATCCCCAATAAACTCTACTGGAAAACAACCGTATAGATTTTTACTCTGTCATTTTGCGGTTCTCCGGAAGCATTGTCATTATGTATTTCAATAACTCCATTCTGACCGGCGTAGGGAGAAAAATCAAAATTAACCACCTCCCCAAAATACATATTTTCTCCATTCATGGCCGCCTCCATAAGCTCCGCAGCTGTGCTGTTTGGCATTTTGTGTCCGGTTAGGAACCCGGAGGTTAAAACATTTCCGTTTTGATCTTTCACCTTATAAGAACCAATCACGCCCTCAAAGGGAGCTCAATTATCATAGGTTCCGGCAATTTGTCTAACACATCCTCTGATTTCATAGCCGTTGGAAACCGTTACCGGCTGACCGGTGGTGTATTCCAAAGCTCCCATTTCCGTGTCTATAAAAGTGGAGTTTCCCTGATTGCCGGTGTAGGGGAATATACCATTACAGGGGGTTCAATTTGGATTCTGAGTTTGCATAGCTGCCCCCGATCCGTTGTTATTTTCTTGCCCATTATCCGTTTGATTTTGGTTTTCGCCGTTATTGTTACCTTCCGAACTTTCCGAATTATTTCCTTCATCACTGTTTTGATTTTCAACATTCACAGAATTTTTTTCATTGGCAATCGATTCTTGATAGGATTGCCAACCAAGGTAACCAAGACCACCCAGTACTATTACTATAACTGCATATTTTATAATTGTATTCATATAATTTTATTATTTAATTTACTTTTTAATTCTACTCTATTCTAACACAATCTTTATCTTTTCAAGACTGGAAATTGGCAAACCAAACACAGAATATTACCAGCAACTTGCCACAAAGCAGTTTATTTTTTGTTTTTTTATTTACTCTTCACTGAAAACTTCAAAGAAGTCAACATTCTTAGTGTTGACATAAATCAATCGACCATCTTCGGTCTCAAACCTTGTAAACTCCGATTGTAAAACGGAATCGGTTTTAACACCCTGAAAAGTTTTGGTTCTTCCTCTACTAAAATGAATAATCTTAGTAACTACTTTCCCTTGTTTGGAAATGCTTGATTTTAAATCTATGTTTTTTTTATTTATATCTTCCATTTTATCTTCTTTTATTTATCGGTATTTTTAAATGCTCATAGGCCTTGTCGGTGGCCTCCCTTCCCCGCGATGACTTTTGAATCAGTCCCAGTTGCAAAAAGTATGGCTCATTAACCTCTTCAATGGTGGAAGGTTCTTCCCCGATGGAAGCGGCGATGGTGGAAAGACCCACCGGTCCTCCTTTATATTTTTCAATAATGGTCAAGAGAATTTGCCGGTCCAAATCGGTTAGACCCAATTCATCAATGCCGATCATATCCAAGGTTTCATCAACAATTTTCTTGCTCAACTCAACACCTTTGATTTCCGCCAAATCTCGCGACCTCTTCAAAAGATAATTGGCCGTGCGGGGAGTAAAACGACTTCTTTGAGCTATTTCCAGAGCGGCCTCCTCCGACAACTCCACATCTAATTTTTGGGCGGAATTTTGGACAATGCGGGCCAATTCTTTATTGCTATAATATTCCAAACGATAGACTCCGCCGGAAAATCTTGACCTTAGGGGGGCACTCATATCGGAAAAGCGAGTGGTGGCGGCGATGATGGTAAAAGACGGCAGTTCCAGCTGGACGGTTCTGGCCGATGGACCCTTACCCACTATAATATCCAGAGTGCCATTTTCCATGGCCGGATAGAGAACCTCCTCAATATTTTTATTCAAACGATGAATCTCATCTATAAAAAGAATATCTCCGCTGTTTAGGTTGGAAAGAATTGAGGCCAGATCGCCGACCTTTTCAATAGCCGGACCGGAAGTGATTTTCATACCGGCCCCGATTTGACCGGCGATGAGATAGGAAAGAGTGGTTTTGCCCAGTCCGGGAGGACCATAGAAAAGAATATGCTCCGGGGCATGACCGCGATTTTTAGCCGCCGTCAGCAAAATATCCAAATTTTTCTTAATGGATTCCTGTCCGATATAATCCTCCCAGCGAGAGGGCCTTAGCAAATTATCCAACTGGCCTTTAATTTCTGTCATTGCTGATATTCTACCATAATTTTTCTTTTGGGCTAAGGAGCCTCCTGGATTGTAGTTTAATACCTGAACAATGCTCTTTTTGTCCCGTTCTTTTTCAATCCGAATCTCAGATATATTTTTCCCAACAACTTTATCCTTATAGATTTAATGAGAAAATGGTCTACGCAGTCAATTCAAAAACAACCGGTACTGGAAAAAATTTCTTCTTTGGGCTATGATGTAATCATGTTTGATGAAAATTTAATTATTTATTTAGACGGAGAGTTTTTAAAGTTAAAAGACAGCGGAATTTCTCCCCTAACCCACTCCCTCCACTACGGCTCGGGAGTTTTTGAGGGCATTCGAGCCTACAAAATAAAAAAAGGTGGCGGAGTTTTTAAGTTACAAGAGCATATAGATCGGCTCTTCTATTCAGCTGACAGCATCGGAATGAAAATTCCTCTGAAAAAAGAAGAGTTAAAAAAGATAATTCCGGAAGTTCTAAGAAAAAACAATCTGGAATCAGCCTATATCAGACCTTTGATTTTCTTTGACGGTTCTTCCTTGGGCATTGACACTAAAAATAACCGGGTAAAAGTTCTGGTAGCCGCCTGAGCCTGGGGCAAATATCTGGCTGATGCGGTACGGGTGCAAATTTCCGACTTTCGCCGAATTTCCGAAAAGAGCACCGTCTGCGATGCCAAAATTTCCGGCCACTATGTCAATTCTCTTCTGGCCACCTCCAAGGCTAAGGTCAACGGCTTTGATGAAGCTCTGCTTCTGGATCACCAAGATAATATAGCCGAAGGGCCGGGAGAAAATATTTTCCTTGTTAGAGAAAAAGAGCTTCATACTCCCAAAACTGGAAAGATTTTAAAAGGCATCACCCGAGAAACTGTTATGGAAATAGCTCAAAAGTTCGGCTATGAAATCTTTGAAAGAGATATCAGTCCGGAGGAGCTGGAAAATTTTGACGGAGCCTTTTTTAGCGGCACCGCCGCCGAGGTAACGCCTATTTCAGAAATAGAGTTTCAAGGAAAAATTTTTTCCTTTGATACCGATTCGGCTAGAGATATTCGGGAAGAATTTTTTAGAATAGTGGGGCCGGAAAATGAGGATTCGGAAAATTACTTTACTTTAATTTAAAATAAAAAAATGAAAAAAATAAAAATTGGGATCTATGGAATGACCGGCTCCTTTACCGACCAGGCCGGACGAGAAATTCTAAAAAAGAAAAAAATCAATTTAAAAAATATTGATTTTGTTTATCTGCCCGATGCCAAAGATTTAATGAATTTTGTTAAAAAAGGTCATTTGGCCGTTTTACCCATTGAAAATTCCACCGGTGGCACGGTAACCCAATTTCTGGATCTCTTCCCGGACTATGATTTTGAAATTCTCAATGAATATTTTATGGAGATAAATCAAACCCTTCTGGCCAAAACAGATACGAAAATGAAAGATATTAAAAAAGTTTATTCCCACCCCCAATCTCTCCTGCAATGTTCCGATTTCTTAAATGAAAATAATTTTACACCCCTGGCCGACAGTGATAACTCAACGGCCGCCAAGCATATTTTGGAAATGGGAAACGATGTAGCCGCCCTGGGAGGAGAAATTCTGGCTGATATCTACGGCTTGAAAATTTTAAAAAGAAAAGTTCAGAATTCTAAAAATAATGTTACTCGCTTTTTACTCATTCAAAGGAAAGGCCTTAAAAATCCTCTGGAAAATAAATTAAGAGAAAAAAAGAGAAATAAAATATCCCTGATTTTTGAAACCAAGGATCTGCCGGGGGTTCTCTATAAATGTTTGGGAGCTTTTGCCACTAATAATATCAATATGAGCAAAATAGAATCCAGACCCCATAGAGGAAAAGAAAATTTTAACTATTTCTTTATGGTTGATTTGGAAGGAAATTTAGAAAATCAAAATATCAAAAATGCCCTGGCTGAACTGGACTTCTTTACGGAAAAAGTGAAGATTTTGGGGAACTATTAGAAAACACCAAACAAAAAATCACACATCTGTCCGTACGGACAGATGTGTGAATAACCTATGGATGTGCGAAAACCTATCAAACCTATCCAATCATAATGAAAATCCGGCCACATTTTTTTTAAAAAATTACTTGTTACACTTGTGAACAGGTGTTCACAAGTGTAACATAAGAAAAAGGTCGCCTAGAAAGGCGACCTTAATTTAATGAATAGCTGGCCCAAAATCAGAAACCGAAATATCTTCTCAGTTTCTCCAGACTCCCTGACTCCAAGGGAGCCAAAGGTGACCTGACCGTTGGACTCTCTATCAAGCTCAACCCAGCCAAAACCGTTTTGACCGGCACCGGATTGGTCTCAACAAACATCAGCTCCATGACCGTCTGAAGTCTTTTTTGGTAATGACGAGCCGACTCCAGGTCATTGACCAACATAAACTCAACCAGAGCCCTCATATCGCCGGGATAGACATTGGAAGTTACCGAAACAACTCCATGTCCGCCAAGAGCCATCATAGGCAGAGTCAGAGCATCGTCCCCGGAAAAAACCGAAAAGTTCTTCGGAGCCTCTCTCAGGACTTCCTGCAACTGACCAAAATCTCCACTGGCCCACTTCATACCGGAGATTACACCGACCTTGGCCATTTTGATGATTAGCTCAGCATCAAGACCTCGAGCTGTTCTGCCCGGTATATCATAAAGATAAATCGGCAGACCAATTTTGGCTATCTGCTCATAATAATCCCAAATGCCATTATCACTGGGCTTATTATAATAGGGAGAAACCACCAAGAGACTATCAGCCCCTCGCTCTTTAGCTCCACGGGAAAGCTCCAGGGCCTCGGACGTACTGTTGGATCCTGTTCCGGCCATCAAATGAACACTTGGAGCCAGTTCTCTGGCTTCAGCAATAATATCCAAATGCTCTTTTATAGTTATGGTTGGACCCTCACCGGTGGTGGCGACAGGAACCAGAATTTTTACTCCGGCCTGAAGTTGCTCTCCAATTACTTTCCCGAATGACTCCCAATCAATGCTTCCATTGGGATACATGGGAGTAACCAGAGCCGTAGCCAATCCTTCTAACCTCTTCATTTTACACCTCTTTTTTTAAAGAACAAAAAATAAAGGCTCCCGGAGGAGCATCTTTTTGATTCATTAAATAACAACCAAAAAAGTGCTCCTAGGAGGAAGCTGACTTCTTTGATTTTTTGTTATTTAAACAAACCATAGAATAATAATAACTATCTAAAATACTTTTTCAAGAGCATAGCTTGATAAACTGTTGATAAGTTTAAGCGCTAAATGCTGATTTTTAAAAAAATTGACACGGTCAGGCAAATATGTTAAAATTTTGCACGGTCATGATGGGTGAATTTCTAACCTATCATATTCTTTATATTCAGTATAGGAGAACTTTATGTTCAGCCAAGATGAAAAAAACCTTTGGGAGTATGCAATTCATACATTCAATCTCCTCCCGGTGGAGCTTGAAAGGGCTAGCGAAACGTTGGGGAGAAACAATCTTAGCGGCTTGTTGGAAAATATATCTAACGGACTACTTGAAAAAAGAGATTTTCTCATCCCTAAAGCACTGAGAAAAGACTCAATAATAGCCGAGGAGATGCAAGCGCTAATTCGGTACAACATGTTACATCAGCACAACCTACATAGGCTCTATCTGCTTTGCAATCGCCTTCTTAATGAAGCAACGGAAAGCAAGCCTGTTTTGCCGCCATTTCGTGGCCCCGAGCACTTCAAAGTGGGTGATGAAGTAATGATTTACAACGGCATTATTACTCCGAAGAGCCCGCTTGAACACAAATGGATTTCAGCCATGGTGTTGTTTCCATGGGACAACGCTCCGCCTTATTGCTATACCAATTACCCATGGGCTAAGGATGCAAACGATTGCGGTCACGGAATGAATGCTGGCGGGGATTATTTAATTTTCAAGCGCGAAGACTTTTACGGGATTCGTAAAAAACTGCAAAATGGGGATGACCCTTTGTTTACCAAGTTAATTCCCGAAGATATTGCAAATGAAATTCGCCATGGCTCAGTTGAACCAACGAGCGATGAAGAGCTAAAGCAAAAACGACCTTCTTTTATCAAGCAGATGAAAGAGAACGTTAATACCTTTAAGCAAACCATCCCCGTAATAGCAAAGCGCTATGGAGTTACAATCTAGGCTCAGCTTCACCACCACCCGATTGCTTTAGCAGGGGGGTAGTTTTTATTTATTTACCACACTTAACTCCGTACGGGATTAAGTGTGGAAAATTGGAAATTTAGTTTGGAAAAAGAGGAACGGCGCCGCAGGCGCCGTTCCAAACTTTTTTTAATTTTATTTATACATTTTTCACCAAGTCCGACTTCGTCGTTTTTTTTTACTTTTAGCCTTTTTTCTTTAAAACCACTCCGTATTTTTTCTGTTCCTCCGGTGAAAGACGGTCCGGGCGGTTCATGGGGCAGGTTTTATCGGAACATCTTTCGGGGATGGTTTTGGTTCCTTCCATCATTAACTTACCGCAAATGGGACAAAGATTTCCCGTGGGCTTGGCCTTAATGATATTTTTACAATCGGGGTATTCGGAACAGGAATAGAATTCACCAAAGCGTCCCATTCTTTTTGTCATCTCCCCCTTACCACAGAGATTACATTTCACTCCGGTGGAGTTTTCTTTTTTAGTCTGCTCATCCTCTTCTATATATTTACATTTCGGATATTCGGAGCAGGAGATAAATTTTCCATACTTCCCTTCTCGCAGAACCAAAACTCCGGGCTTAATTTCTTTGGGTTTAAATTCGACAATTTCCTTGCCTTTCTCATCGGCTTTCTTCTTTCGCTCTTCTCATTTTTCCCTTCTTTCTTTTTCCTTGGCCATTTTTTCTTCATAGGCTTCACTGCCCACTCCACACTTCGGACAGGGCTTGCCAATTTCTTTGGGCCCCTCCAAGGCTTTACCTTCTTCGGTCCGAGCTCCGGTGCAGTTTGGAAAATCGGAACAGGACATAAAACGACCACCCCGGGAAAGTTTTCAAACCATCTCTTTGCCGCACTCCGGACAAGGAAAATCTCCCTCCACCTTACCGATATTGGTAATTTTCTCCACATCTTTTTTGGACTTCACTTCCTCCATAAATTTATTATAAAAATCGGAAAGCATTTTGACATAGTCCTCTTTGCCCTCGGCCAGAAGATCCAGCTCGTCCTCCATATGGGCCGTAAATTGATCGGAAATATATTTTTGAAAATGTTTTTCCAAGAAAGTGGAAACAGTCATACCGATATCGGTGGGAATAAGAGTTCGCCCCTCATTTATAACATAGCCCCGATCCTTCAAAGTTTTAATGGTGGCGGCATAGGTGGAAGGTCGCCCGATACCCCGAACCTCCATTTCCTTGACCAGCCCGGCCTCGGAATAGCGGTTGGGCGGAGTGGTGAATTTCTCTTCCACATTTAATTTCAAAAGATTTAAAATCTCTCCCTTTTTAATTTCCGGCAAAAGCTGATCTTCGCCCCGAGCCTCGGGAAAAACTTTCAATCAACCGTCAAAGATTATCCGAGAACCGCTCAAAGAAAAATCTTTTATCTCATCGGAATTGGAGGCCACTATTTTAGTCCTTAAAGATTTAGCCGAGGCCATTTGAGAAGCCAGGGTTCTTTTTCAGATCAGGGAATAGAGCCTTCGCTCATCGTCGCTGTTCCCCAAAAGGGTCTTGGAAACATCCGTGGGGCGGATGGCCTCGTGGGCTTCCTGGGCATTCTTGGACCGTGATTTATAGACCCGAGTTTCCAAATAATTATCTCCGAAAGAATCTTTAATGAAAAATGTAATTTCATTTAAAGCCTTTTTTGAAAGGGTGGGAGCATCGGTTCTCATATAGGTAATATATCCTTTTTCGTAGAGTTTCTGAGCGGCTCGCATGGTTCGAGAAGGCGAAAAACCCAAAAAAGAGTTTGCCGCCTGTTGCAGAGTGGAAGTGGTAAAGGGAGCATTGGGCTTTTTAGCTACCTCGGTTTCCTTGATTTCCTTAACGGTAAATTCTTTTTTTTCTTTGCAAACCTCCTCCACTTTCTCCTTTTCTTTCCGGTCAAAAATATCTCCGGGATATTTCAAACTAATCAGATGTCCCATTTTATCCTTGGTTTCGGCGGAAATTTTTCAATATTTTTCCGGTTTAAAGGCTTGGATTTCTCTCTCCCTTTCCACTAAAATTCGTAGAGCCGGTGACTGAACCCTTCCGGCCGAAAGTCCGTATCACAGCTTAGTTCAAAGAAGTCCGGAAAGTCCATAGCCGAAAAGGCGGTCCAGGGCCCGGCGAGCCTCCTGGGCCTGTTTTAAATTCATATCAATATCTCGCTTGTGCTTCAGAGCTTCCAAAATGGCATCCTTGGTAATCTCATTAAAAGTAATTCTACTGTATTGTCCCGGCTTCAAACCCAAAACCTCCCGCACATGTCAGGCGATGGCCTCCCCCTCCCGATCGTGATCGGCAGCCAGAATAACCTCATCGGCTTTTTTGGCAGCCGAACGCAGATCGGCAATAACTTTTTTCTTCTCCGGTAAATTTTGATAATTCAAAACAAAACCGGCCCCAATATCTATGGCATTGGCTTTTTTGGAGGCCGATTTGGGAATATCCCGAATGTGCCCCACCGACGACAGGACTTTATAATCTCCTCCCAGATATTTCTCAATGGTCTTGGCCTTGGCCGGAGACTCTACAATAACTAATTTCATTTTATATATAATAGAGTAAAAATATTTTTTTGCAAATCTCAAAAACAGTGTTTATTTTTAAATACTTTTTAAATTTTAAAAAAAATTACATGCCTATTCATAATGATTACAGAAAAAACATCTATTATTTTCTGAAAATAATAAATTCACTCTCCTTCCCCTTTTCGCTTTTTACTCTTATCATTAAATTATTTTTATCCGCCAAATCTTTGACAATGAACAGACCGAGACCGCTTCCACTTTCCTCTTCAATTTTTCTAGCCTCATCTTCTTTAAAAAACCTGTCAAAAATTTTATCTAAATTTTCTTTTTTGATTCCACGGCCGAAATCTTTAATTGATATTTTTTTCTCATTAAATTCAATTTCAATTTTTCCATTTTGTTTTGAAAATTTGATGGCATTGTGTAGAAGATTGAAAATGATTTTCCGGATATCTTCTTTGTTTAAAATTCATTCAATATTTTCATCACCTTTTAAATCAATTTCAATATTTTTCTTTTTTCAAAAAGATTCTAACTTTTCAATAATATTTTCAATCTCATTTTTTAAATTCAGATTTTCTTTTTGAAAATTATTTTTTAATTTTTCAGAAAGTAATAAATCGTCTGTAATTTTTATTAAACGAGAAACTTCATTTTTTAATTCTCTAAAAACCTCTTGGACCTCTCCAGTTCTTCATTCTTTTTGTTTTTCTGAAACTTCCAAAGACATTTTTATTGCCGACAGAGGATTTTTTAATTCATGAGAAATATCAGATAAAAGTTGTTTTTGTTTTTTATCATTTTCTTCAATCTTTCTTAAACTAATTCCAGCAAAATAATAAGCCAAAATTGCCCCTAAAATAATTAGCAAAAATTCAATTTCAAAAAATCATTTTTTCAAAATATCAACAAAAAGTTTGTGATATTTTAAAAATTCTTCTCTATTGTCTAAACTTATAACCTTTGGCTGAACTGAAATTATAGCCATTCCAGAATTGCTATCAATAAAAACCTGACTTTGTTTTTGGATATATAAATTTATATTATTTTGATATTTCTGTGATTCATTATTTAAAACTCAAATTAAAGAAGCAACAAAAATATTTAAAATCAAAAAAATCACCAATAAGTAGTAAAAACTTATTTTAATTCTGGCTTTTTTGAAATCATTGAACTTAGTCCAATCTGTAGCCAAAGCCGCGTATTGTTTTAATGGGGTCATCTTCATCATAAAATAATTTTTTACGCAAGTTTTTTATATAAACATCAATAGAATTACTTCAAGGAGTGTCTGCAAAATCATTAATTTCATTAAAAATTTCATTTCTTGAAAGCGCCTTTCCTTTGTATTTTAATAAAGTTTCTAAAACTGAAAATTCTTTTGGAGAAACGGGAACTTCTCTCCCATTTTTTAAAATTACTCTTTTACTCAAATCAATTTTTACAGATTTTGTAATATCTTTTATCTCATTTTCAAAGGTTTTTTTGGATCGCCTTGTTAAAGCTTTAATTCTTGCTAATAATTCTTCAAATTCAAATGGCTTTGTTAAATAATCATCGGCTCCAATTTCTAAACCACGAACTTTATCCTCTAAATCTGATTTTGCCGTAAGCATTAAAATCGGAATATCTATATTTTCCGCTCTTGCCGACCGGCAAATTTCTTCCCCGCTTTTTCCGGGGAGCATCAAATCTAAAATAACCAAATCAATCTCTTTATGGTGGTTTTTTAAAAATCTTTCCCCGTCATCACCGCGAATAAAATGTTCGGTCAAAATTTTTTCCTGCTTTAAGCCGCGAATTATTGACTTGGCCAAAAGGGCATTATCTTCTATCAGGAGAATTTTCATAAAAATAATTATACCCTACTTTTTCTTTTTCAGTTTATAGAGTCCGAAAAAGGCTAGGGCCAAAACGGCCAAAAGCCAGAAAAATTTAAGATAAAACTCAAAATTAAAGGGTGAAATATGTCGGACCGCCGGGAAGTTTTTCAAGGGGTTGTCCGTATTCTCGCTTTCCGGATTATTTTGAATTTGATTTTGGCTTTGGGTTAAAAGGTTTTTTAAATCTTCTCCACTGCCTTTGATGCCATCTGTTAAATTTTGACTTTGTTGATTTTGTTGAATTTGGTTAGTTATGATTGTATTTTGG
>JALVSO010000073.1:22544-24082 GCA_027024305.1 Candidatus Parcubacteria bacterium
GAATTATTTCCATTTAATAAATTATCTTTGGTTTTTTGAATTAAAGATTTTTCAATATTAAAAACTATTTTTTTACTTGTAATTCTCTTTCCGTTTTCCTTGGCCAAAGCTTGAATTTCCACTCTTCCCGATTTTTTGGGTTTCAATTCTAAAATCTGCTCTATTTTTGCCGTCATTTTTCCATTGATATAAACGATATTTTGAGATGAGGACCTGCCAACGATATCAAAGTTTTCCAAGCCGACCAAAGCCACCTGGCCATTATCAACCTGCCCATCAACGGACAAGCGAATTTCCACCACATCATCGGTGCTTAAATTTGTTTTGTCGGCCGACAGGTTTATGCCGGCCGCCAAAACCGAGCTTGCAGATAAAAATAGTAGGCTAAAAAATAATGCAATTTTTTTCATAATTTCCTTTTTTAACATGTGGAAATTATATAAAATAAAAATGAAGGGAAAATGAAGGAAGAGAATCAAGAATTAAGAATTAAGAGTTAAAAAAAACAAGTGAAACTTGCTCACCTTGGCGGGAGATTTTTATCCTAAAAAACAATTATAAACCACTCCAAGCAAAAAAGCAGAAAAAATGCTGCGCAATTTTTCCGCTTAATTCTTGATTCTTGCTTTTTAATTCTTAATTCTTGGTTCTACCTTTCCAACTTCCCAAAACCGCCGCTTCTTCTCCAATCTCCCTTTTTGTTTTAGAGCCAAATAAAATCACTCTTTCCTTTTCAATTTTATACTCTTTTTTACCACTCCTTGCTATAACGGTACCGGCCGGAACGGTTTCAAAATCATAAAAATCTCTAATCATTTCAAAACTTTCATCATCACACTTAATAACGCCGTCTATTCTTAAAATCTTTTGTTTTACATTATCAAATTCAACTTTTTTATCAATGAGCTTAAAATATTGAAGAAATTGTAAAATGGAATTGTATGCCAAATTCGTATTTTTTTCACTTTCCCCTAAGTAACCACACTCTAAACAAATACCGATTTTATTATTATTTTTCATATAACCATCGGTAGCCCCGGGCTCAAATTCATCAAAGTTTTCTGCGATAATTTCAAAATTCATCTTGCTTACTATATCAAAACCATTCTCCTCCGCTATGGCAAAAGGTTTAGTGTTGGGGTTGGCACTTGAATGAACATCAAGTAAAGCATCAACTTCATCTAAAATTTTCATCAACTCTGCCGCTCTTTCTTCTTCGTAACATAAACCTTTATTATCCTTAAAGAAACACCTGTTAAGATTTTTTTCAATCTGCCTTAGATTCTTTTCAATAGCCCTTGGATTGGCAAAAACAAAATACACCTCCCCTCTCTTAATTTCTATATCTTCTAAAATTTTAGATAAAGCAAATACTCCGGCTTTTTCATTGCCGTGCACTCCGGCGAACACTGCTACTTTCTTACCCGGTTCTTTACCAACCTTCTTTATAATACTTTTATCCATAGATTGATTATAACAAAAGAATGAAAAAAGGTGGAAATTTTGCTTCGCAAAATTTCCACCTTTTACTCTATCAT
>JALVSO010000074.1 GCA_027024305.1 Candidatus Parcubacteria bacterium
GTTATTGTCTAGAATCTCTTGGGCTATTTTTTTAAGCTCTCCCTCATCGGATTTTTGGATTAAATTATTTTTCTCGGCAATTTCCCGTATATATCCACCATCTTTGTATAAAATAATCAAACCATCCTTAGCCCCTCGGGAAGATAAATCTCCGGCCAAAATCATTTCCACTAAAACGGCCAAATTCTCCGGAGAAATATTTTCCAAAGAACCTTCTATTTTATCATCCTTTTCAAAACCAATCAGGTCGGAAGAAAGATAATTGGAAAGCAACTTGAAAGCTTTTTCTCCCAAATTCTTTTTTTTCAAAAGCTCTGTGGCCTCATCAAAAATTTTGCCAAAAGTCGGATTCTGCAAATAAAATTCTATATCTTCACTCTTAATGCCAAATTCTTTTCCGTATCTTTCTCTCTTCTCCCAGGGCAGTTCCGGCAAACCCTTTCTCAAATTTTCTTCGGAGAATTCTTCCACTTCGGAAAGCTTATATTTTGGAATATCCGGATCCGGGAAATAGCGATAGTCATCGGAATTTTCCTTGGATCTCTGAAAAAATGTCTTCTTTTTGTTATCGTCCCAGCCCCGGGTTTCCTGTTTCACTTTTTCTCCGCTTTCAATTAACTCAATCTGTCTTTTAATTTCGTAGTTAATGGCATCACCAAGCATTTTAAAAGAACCGATATTTTTAACCTCGGTTTTGGTTCCCAGTTTTGAAAAATCACGATTTAACATCTCCCAGTTTCCGGCCTCGGAAACGGAAACATTAGCTTCCAATCTCATCTCCCCTTTTTCAATATTGGCAAAGCCGGCATTAAGGGTTCTTAAAAGTAATTGCAGTTCCTTACCAAAATTCATAGCCTCCTCGGCCCGAGTAATGCTCGGCAAAGTAACCAACTCCATCAAAGGCACTCCGGCCCGATTAAAATTAACCAGAGAAAAATTTTCTTTGTGGCTGGAGGTGGCTGTGTCTTCTTCAAGATGAATTCTTTCCAATTCCACTCCGGCCAGTTTCCCCCCGGATATTAATGGATATTTATATTGGGAGATCTGATAGGCCTTGGGAATGTCCGGATAGAAATAGTTTTTGCGGTCAAATTCGGTAAAATCGGCAATTTGCCCGCCCATGGCCAACCCCACTCTCAAAACATGCTCCACGGCTTTTTTATTAACATAGGGCAAAGTTCCGGGATGGGCCGTACAAACCTCGCAGATGTTGGAATTAACGGCATCGGCGAAAGGATCATTTTTGCACGAACAGAACATTTTGGTTTTGGTATTCAGTTCTGCATGGATTTCCAAACCGATAGTAGGGTAATACTTTTTTCCGGTCTTTTCGGAAAGAACAAAATAATTTTCTTCATTCATGGAGTGTATTTTAACACTTTATCCTTTTAAAACAAAAATTTAGGGATAAAAATCACCTCTGTTTTCATTAGGTAATAAATAAATGTGGCCTCTTTGAGAAACTCACTCATAAAAATTTACAGCCTCACGCCCTCTTTTTCCAGTAGGAAAATGACTTCCCTAACAGTTTCATCAAGTTTACCTTGACGATTAATAATCTGATAGTCATAAAATAAGGCCTCCTCCTCCACTTCTCTCTTGGCAATTCTAATTCTTTCCTCTATCTCTTCATCGGGCAAATTACTCCTCTCCCTAATCCTTTTTTCCAGAATGGTTAGTGATTCGGCATTGATAAAGAAAGTGATGGCATTGTAATTTTTTTTCAAATATTTCGCTCCGATTAACTGAACCTGCCCAAAAACATTTTTTCCGGATTTTAGTTTTTTCTCCAGGTCCGGTAAATAGACGCCATAGAGTTTTCCGGCATGTTCATTATGTTCGGGAATCAAACCTTTCTTTACTCCCTCCTCAAACTCTTTCCTGCTGATAAAATAATAGTCTACTCCATTGACTTCTCCTTCTCTTGGTTGTCTGGTTGTGGCCGTAGTTAACTTAAGGCTATTTTTTGATTTTTCCAAGACCTTATTCAAAACCGTGTCCTTGCCGCTACCGGACGGACCGGCAAAAACAACCACTCTGCCTTTATATTCTTTTTTATGCATAGGGGAATTTTAAACTAAAAAAACAATAAGTCAAAATGATTATAACAACTTCACATCAGCAGCGTCCCCCAAAGCCTTGATAAACTTTTTGATGAAAGTATTTTGCCTTTTGGCGTATTTTTGCTCCTCCAAAATAGCCAATTCTATAAACTTCTCCAAGTCTATTTTTCCGTCCCAATAGTCAAAAATAAATTTATAGGCCAGGCCCAGCTTAAAAAACCTCTCCCTAATTCTCTCTTCATCTCATCCCAAATTTTCAAAATATTTTCTAATCATCTCAGCTTCTTCCAAAAAGCCATTATTCATCCTCCACCGGAAATTATCGGCTATCCTCTTTCTCTGCTCTTCCCTGTTTTTTTTAACTCAAATAACTTCAATTTCTCAATCATCTCTTATTTTCTCTTCCGATTCCGGTACTGAACCCAGGGCTGCTATAATTTCCAAAGAACGAATAATCCTAACTTTATTTTTTCTATCAATCTTTTCATATCTTTTAGGATCAGCTTTTCTCAGTTTATCCAACAATTCATCTAAACTTTTTCCCTCCAATTCTTTTCGTAATTTTTCATTTCTCCCCACCGCCGGTAGAGAATTTTTATAGAGTAAAGCCTTAAAATAAAAAGTGCTTCCGCCAACCAAAATAGCCGTATCTTTTTTTTGAAAAATCTCTTCTATTTTCTCTTCAGCCAAAGAAGTAAAATCACCGGCTGAAAAATCTTTTTCCGGTTCTAAAAAAGAAACCAAAAAATTATTTTTTTCTCTTTCATCCAAACCGGAAAAAATTTCCAAGCCTCTATAAATTTGACGAGAATCAACATTAATTATTTCGGCATTATTTTTTTCTTTCAATTCCAAGGCCAAAGAGCTCTTCCCGCTGGCCGTGGCTCCTAAAATTAAAATTACTTTTTTCTTTTCTTTGTTCATGTGTTAAAATATCTATGCAGAAAATATTATCAATTATAACAATAAAAAAATAAAATATGGAAAATGAATTAAATATTTTTGCTCCTCTTTCTGTGGGAGATAAAGTGGCAAATTTTACATTTAAATATTATCAAGACGGAAAATTTCACGATGGTGAAATGTCACAGTTTGAAGGAAAATGAGTAATATTATTTTTCTATCCGGCAGACTTCACCTTTGTTTGCCCAACCGAGTTGGAAGAATTAGCTGATAACTATGAAGCTTTCCAAAAAGAAGGAGTGGAAATTATTTCTGTTTCAACGGATACGGAATTTACCCATAAGGCCTGACATGATTCTTCACCGGCAATTTCAAAAGTTAAATTCCCCATGGCGGCAGATCCAACGGGAGATATGTCCAGATCCTTAGGAGTATATATTGAAGATGAAGGCCTGGCTTTAAGAGGAAGTTTCATCATTGACCCGGAAGGTGTTATCAAGGCGGTGGAAATTAATGATAATTCCATAGGTAGGTCAGCCAAGGAGCTTCTTAGAAAAATTCAAGCAGCTAAGTTTGTGGAAGAACACAAGGGTCAAGTTTGCCCAGCCTCCTGGAAACCGGGAGATGATACTTTGGAACCCTCAGAAGAATTGGTTGGAAAAATATAATAGATAAAAAAAGAAAACAGGTCAAAGACCTGTTTTTTGGTGCTCATCTTATTATTATTTTTCAATGCACCAGGTATCATAGATCCGACTATATTTGCCGGTATAGACAAATGTCCATTTTGTCATCTTTTCGTTATATCTGTAAAAACACAAATAAACCCTTCCATTTCTTTTAAGTTCACGGATAAATTCCTTTTTTATCCCCGCTTCTTCCTCTCTCGTTTTTGTTGCAAAGGCTCCAGCCTCTTGGATTGAAACAGCAAAAAAGAAAAAAAGGGCAATAAGAATATATTTAGATATTTTCATTTCACTCTCCGAATATTATCGAAAAACCAAGAGAAATTTAACATTTTTCAAAAGAAAAAACAAATACGTCATATATAAAAACGATAGTGAAATATCTTTTATTATATTCTGTCATTCCGAAATTTTACTTTCCTGGAGAGCCTGCGAGCGGTTAAAATTTAATATCCGGAATCTAGAATAGAAAGTAAAATAATTATTTAAAAAACCGGATCCCGAATATTGGAATTTTACAACCTTTCGCGAGCTTGTAGGTAAAATTCCATTCCGGGATGGCACTTTATGCTTATTTTTTATTATCATTTTATTTTTATCTAAACTATATAATTTAAATTTAAAGTAATCATAATTATTTTTTAATAAAAAAACATCACACATTTGCGCATATGAGCAAAAGTGTGATATTTATATTTTATATTTAATAGAAAAAACCGCTAATCCATCCTTGAATTAGCGGCTCCGGACTGTGAACGCCTATTTCAGCATCCACAGTCCGTCATTACGAGGCAGCTGGACCGGGTGATTATTTTTTTTACCCCCATCGCCTCGTCCCTCCGGAGTGACGGTGACATCCCGGAGGTATTCCACCTCCAGAATCGGACCATCGTCTCCATCGAGACAGCGAATCCAGCTGTCTCCGATGAAACGACTTTTTTCTACCCCCAAAAGCGGCTGGGTTTCCCCATCCTGCCGATAGAGGCAGGCTGAGAGACCAACCTCGTCGAAGTCCACCCCCACGAACTCAACCAGAGGAGGAGGTACATCCTCCGGAGTAAACTGACCGATGGTCAGCTCAACTACCACCCCCTCGGCCGCCGCCCACTGGGCAGAAAAAAGGAATACCACGAAAAACATGGCCCCCAGAAAATTTTTAAAATTTTTCATCTTAAGCTCCTGCCGGCCCTTGCCGACTCAATTAAACACCAAAAAAAGTATAACAATTATAAAAATAATGTCAAATTACTACCCCGGGGGTAGTAGGTTTTTTATTTTTTTTTTAATCTTTCCAAAGTTTCATCTCTCCCTAAAATCTCCGCCAAAGTGAAAGGGTCCGGACTTCGTTGAGCTCCCGACAATGCCATTCTCATGGGGTGCAAAACCTTTCCTCGCCCTACTTCCCCGCTCCAATCCCAAAGTAATTCTTTGATTTTCTCGGCTTTTCAATCGTTCTCCGGCAGGTCGGAAACTTTTTTAACAATTTCCCTTAAATATTTTTTGGATTCTTCTAAGCTTCCATCCTTAAAAATCAAAACTTCATCGGCAACTCCCGGCCTTTGGAAATAATAATCAAATTCCCCTTCTTCACTCATTTTTTTAACTTCTCCGAATTTTGAAATTCTCTCCCGAATAACCAGGTCAATAATTTTCCTCCCCTTTTCTTTTTCTTTTTCAAAAAGTTCTCTCATTTTTTCCGGTAAAAATTCTAAAACCTTTTCGGTATATTTACCTGCTTCCATTTTCAACATTCAAACTTTATTAATATCATCAAGCTTTCTATAGTCAAAACGAGCCGGTGATTTTGAAACATCCTCTATCCTAAAAAGTTCCGTCAATTCTTCCACAGAAAAAATTTCTCGCTCATCACCGTCCTGAGGGTGTCATCCCAGAAGAGCCAAATAATTAACCACTCCTTCCGGTAGATACCCTTCTTTTTTAAATTCCTGCCAAGTAACGGCTCCATGTCTTTTGCTTAGCTTTTTTCCGTCTTCCCCTACTATCAACGGCAGATGAGCATATCTTGGAACAATGCCTCCCAAGGCTTCAATCAACAAAATCTGTCGAGGCGTGGAAGTGATGTGATCCTCACCCCGAATAACATCGGTTACCCCCATATCAATATCATCCACCACCACGGTCAAATGATAGAGAGGATTGGTCTTGGAACGGGCGATAACAAAATCTCCAAAATCAGTTGTGTCTATGGTAATTTCTCCCCTAATAACATCATGGAAAGTTATTTTCTTTTTGGGATTTCTAAAGCGAATTACTTTGTCTCCGGAACCATCTTTGCTCTCCTCGGCTTCATAGGCATCATCGTTGCGCAGGAGAGTCTCAATGGCATCAACATAGAACTCCGTTCGTTCCGACTGGCGAAAAGGTCCACGGTCATATTCTATGCCCAAATCGTGAAGAGTTTCCAAAATATAATCTTCATATTCTTTTTTAGACCTTTCCCGGTCGGTATCCTCAAATCTTAAAACGGCATCACCGCCGGTCTTCCTTTTGATCAAATAGGAAAAGAGAAAAGAGCGGGTATTCCCAATATGCATAATCCCCGTGGGGCTTGGTGGGTATCTGACAATAACCTTATCATCTAATTTATTTTCATTCATGGGAAACATTATAGCAAATTTAAAAGAAATGTTATAATGTGACCCAATGGAAGATTGCCGGAGTGGTTGAACGGGCCTGTCTCGAAAACAGGTGTCGCTTCCCGCGACCGGGGGTTCGAATCCCCCATCTTCCGCAAAAATTTAACATCCAAAGCGTCTAGCTTTGGATGTTTTATTTTTGCCGGAAGATGGGGAAGTCGAACCCAAAAAAAGTGCAGGCTTCCGGGAAGGGTGCAATAGTGAAGAAAAGAATGGAAAAACCTTATCCCATAGAATAGTGTGGTCTACTTTTTAAATTGATTTTAAACATTCCTGTGATAGAATAAATTGGTTACTAAAAAATAATTAATTAAAATATGAGTGAAAAATTATTAATTCCCGTATCAATACTGATTGCCGGTCTGCTGGTCGGCGGAGGGATTTATTTTGCCTCAACGGCAAATCCGCGAGAAATCGAAAAAACACCGACGGTTAAAAAAGAAAGCGATCTTTCCATAAAAAAGGTTGACCCCCTAAGCGATCATATCAATGGTTCAAAAGAAGCCGAAATCTTCATTGTGGAATATTCTGACTTTGAATGTCCCTACTGTAAAAGATACAATGATGAAATATCAGCCAAGCTGGTCAAAAAATACAAAAACAATTCCAAGGTGGCCTTTGTTTTTAGACATTTTCCTCTTAGTTCCATTCATCCAAGCTCCTTCGGTGAAGCCGTGGCTTCGGAATGTGCCGCCAAATTGGGAGGAGAAAACAAATTTGAAGAGTTTAAACAAAAAATGTTTGCCAGCACTTCATCCACCGGAAGCTTTGATAATAATAAGCTACCGGACCTTGCTGAAGAGATCGGCCTGAATAGAAGTGAATTCAGTAATTGTCTAAAAGACCCGTCAATCAGCAAAAAGGTAAAAGCTTCCTACGATGAGGCTCTGAATGCCGGCCTCAGAGGAACCCCCTCAATCTTTGCTCAACTGAAAAACGGAGAAAGCTACCCGATTCCGGCCGACTATGAAGTGATAGACAAATCTCTGGAAGCCTTTCTGGAAAATCTGAAAAAGTAGTGATAAAAAACTTCCTTAAAGGAAGTTTTTTATTTTGGAATGATGGTGGATTGATGATGGATGGCGGCGGCCCGGGGGCCGCCGTCCTTTCCAATCCCCCTCTCAGACCCCCCTATCCATTCATCCGGCAAAGCGCAGCCGGCATACTTTTCTTACTGATCTTCCTTCATGGCCTGGCGGATTTTTTTCAAAAGCTCGTTGCGAAATTTGCTATTTTCTTTTAATCAATTCCTGGTCTTATCGTAGCCCACTCCCATTTTTTCATCTCCGTAGTAATAGGTGGCTTTTTTCTTTTCAATAAGACCGTATTTTTCTCCCAAGGCAATTATCTCACCTTCCTGGGAAATACCTTCATTATAAATCAAGTCAAATTCAGTTACTTTGAAAGGCGGAGCGACTTTGTTTTTCACAATCTTAACCCGATGACGACCACCAACAACCTCTTCACCCTTTTTAATCTGGGCAATTCTTCTAATATCTATCCTGACCGAAGAATAAAATTTCAGAGCGTTTCCTCCGGTAGTGGTTTCCGGACTGCCGAACATTACTCCAATCTTCATTCTAATTTGATTGATGAAAATAACCACGGTCTTGGAGTTGGAAACGATGGAAGTCAATTTCCTCAAAGCCTGGGACATCAGACGGGCCTGCTTTCCAACATGATAATCACCCATATTACCCTCAATTTCATCTTTCGGCGTCAAAGCGGCCACTGAGTCAACCACGATTACATCCATTTGACCTCCTCGCACCAGAGCGTCCACTATATCCAGAGCCTGTTCTCCGGAATTAGGTTGGGAAATTAAAAGTTCATCGGTTTTCACTCCGATTTTCTTGGCATAGAGAGGGTCCATGGCGTGTTCGGCGTCAATAAAAGCGGCAATCCCTCCTTTTTTCTGAGCCTCTGCAATAACATGCAAAGAAAGAGTGGTTTTTCCGGAAGATTCCGGACCATAAATCTCTATAATCCTTCCCCGGGGCACCCCACCGATACCCAAAACATTATCAATGCCGATGGAGCCGGTGGAAATGGCATCCACATCAACCTTGCCGATATCCCCCATTTTCATAATGGCGTCCTCCCCGAATTTTGTCTGAATTTCGTCCAAAGTTTTTTGAACCTCTTCCAGCTTTACTTCTTTTTTGCTGGGTTCGCTTTTTTTAGCTTCAAGCTTTTTCTTTTCTTTTTCTTCTTTTTTCTTTGCCATAATTTTATTCTAACATTTTTTATCCCCTTTTAAAAATTTTAATTTTCCCTCTTCCACTCCTCTATTTTTTTATGATTTCCCGAAAGGAGAACCCGGGGCACTTCGTAGACCTTCCCCTTTCACCGTAACTTTTCCGGACGAGTGTAATATTTTCCGGCCGAGATTCTTTCTTCTTCCAGAGAATTAAAATTTCCCAGCACCCCCGGCAACTGGCGAGAAATGGAATCTATTAAAATCATAGCCGGAATTTCTCCACCGGTCAAAACATAGTCGCCCACGGAAATTTCCCTGCCGGGATATATTTCTTGAACCCGGGAATCAATGCCTTCATAGCGTCCGGAAACCAAAATCAAATCGGTCAGTTTTTTATTTTTCCAAAAACCTTTGGTCAAAAAAGTTAGAATTTTATTTTCCTCCTTCTCCCCCAAACTTTTTTGAGCAAAAGCCTTGGCCATTTCCGTATTGAATTTTTCTCCCCGGGGGGAAAAATAGACAATCTCAAAATTCTTGCTTTTTTTTAAAGCCTTTTCAATGGATTTTAAAAAGGGTTCGGCCTTCAAAACCATACCCGGTCCTCCGCCAAAGGGACGGTCATCCACCGGCTCTTTCAGTTCCGGGTTATGAGAAACGGGGGCAAAATCTTTGGGATTATAAAAGGAAACCTTAATCAGGCCTTTTTTAAGGGCTCTTTTTAAAATTGACTCTTCCAAATAGGCTTTAACCGTTTCCGGAAAAAGGGAAATTATGTGAAAGTGTAACATAATCATATTGTAACAAAAAAGAGAGGCCAAGTCCCTCTTTTTTAAAAAACTTTTTTAAAGTTTGTCCACATAATCATCATCTTCCAGGTCTTTATTTGCCTCTTCCTTTAAAATCTTATAAACAAACCACAGAAGAATAATAACCAAAAGAACAATGAAAATGTAAATCAAATAGGGCTTATCTTCACCGAGCTTTTTAGCCGGGGCCTTGTAGAGAGGATTTTTTACCTCCTTTGATAAAATTAGCTCTTGATTTAAATCTCTTTTGAAAGAGCTCAAATCATAGTTGGCTTTTTTGGCCAAAGGATTTCCATAGTAAAGTCGATAGCTATTCTTAGAAAAATCCAAATTATTTAAATAGAGAATGTCGGGATATCTCTCTCCCTTTACTTCCAAAATATCCAGAGGGTCATTATCGCCGTTATCTATTATCAACAGATAGTATTTTTTATTATCCGCGACCCGGAAAGACTGATCGTCATAATAGACCTTGGCGGAAAAAGTTCCGCTGTATTTTCTCACCCAGTAGTCCTTTTTTGAATCATAGCGCTCTCCGGGGTGATAAATGGAGGCCTCTCGATTATTCGAAGCATAGAGAGTTATGGGTCTCTCAAAATCTTTTTGGGCCGTTTTAACAATAAAACTCTCCAGGGGCAGATTATCAGCGGGAACAATAATCAAAACCTCCTGCTTCCCATCAGATAAAAGCCTTGATTCAAAAGAAAGCTCAATCTTTTCCTTAATGCCCGGCTCCGTTTCAGCCACCTTTTTTCTAATATAAAAATCATCCACTTTAAAATCCCCCTCACTGCCGGAAAAAACCACCTTCAAAAAACGATGGTCGGTGTATTTAAACTTTATTTCCAAATCTCTCTTGGCCGGAGAAATGGCTATTAGATCACCCCCCCTATCGGTTAATCTTTCATAGCGACTATCTTTCAAATTGGAACCATAGACATCGGCCACCCGAGAAAAATTTACCGAAGATGTCTTTACCATAAGCTTATCAACATAGCCGGCATCCAAACCCCGATCTAAAACAAAAGTGTTTCCCTTTCTGAAAACAACCTTCAGGGGCAGGTCTTTTTCTTCCACCACTCTTTTGTCCGATACCCTGGAAATATCATATTTTTGCTCTTTGTTATTTTTATCCACCACCCTCAGGTCATGAAAGAACTGGTTGCCATGGGCATAGATATCCCTATCCAGCTTCAGATAAAAATTTCCCTTGCCGGAACCCTTGATGTCTTTATAATATTGATATTCCGACAGCTTAAACTCAGCTGAAACCACCGCCGGCAACAGCACCAGCAATAATCCCGCCATTTTACTCATTTTTTTCCTGAACATATTTAATTTCATATTATTGTTATTTTTTTAATCTTTCAAAAATGCCTTGATTTTTTCCGAATGTTTTGAATAATAATAACCGATAGCCAAAGTAACCAGACCCAAAAGGATAAAGGCTACAATCCTGGTCAGCTCGGAGAGCTCTCAAATATCATAGAGATAGGCCTTGGCAATAACAAAGGCAAAAATCAAAAGAGAAACTATCCTGAAACTGGAATAGGACTTCATAATACCGATGGCCATTAAAAGAACGGCGTAGGCCATATAAACCACCGAAAGTAACAGCAAGGAAACACTCTGGGAAATATAGCCGGCGTCTTTCGTAGAAGAAATTTCCAAAAAGATCAATCACAAAATCAATAGATTCCCCAATGCCCCCAGAGCCTTGGCCCATTTTTTATGCTCCTTTTTCAAATCCACATAGGCCAAAGAGAAAGTAATTAAAATTCCAAAAGCATAGATCAAAACCCTTTCGTTGAAAATTGGAGTGAAATCACTCACCCACTTTCCATTAACATAGTTTGAAACTCTTAAATAGGAATCAAAGAACAAAAGCCTGAAAATACCAACGGCCAACATAACCAGAGAAATATGGAAGAATGATTTAATTTTTAGCTTGGCAAAAATCAGCACCAAAACTAGAGCCTCCACCAACCAGGCAAAGGTGATCCACTTCCCGCTAAACTGCAGGGCCGGAATTAGGGCGATGGCGAAACTGGCCAGAGCCACAAAATAATAAGTTATTTTGGATAGTCCGCCAAACCTGACAAGGGAAATTTTAGCCAAGGCCAGATAGAAAATTGAGGCAATTAGCGGGGGGATAAAGTAGAGGTTTTCAAAGAAGGGCACTTTATTAATTTGACCGCCCTGACCATTCTCTCAAACATAATCTCCTCAAACCATTCTTTGAAACATATAATGAGAAATGGAAAGAAAAGCCCCACTGGCCACCAAGGGCAAAGCCACCGTCACATTATCCCAATCACTTCTGTCCTCCTTCTTTCTTAAATAGTAGACGAAAGGAGCCACCGTAAAAATAGCAAAGAAAATAATCAGGTAAATTCAATAGATGGCAAAAACCGGATTTTTATAATATTCAGTAAAAGAACCCCAGTAGAGAATTGCTGTTCCGATGGCCGAACCGATGGCCAATCATGACCAACCTCTCTTCCAGACCAAAAAGAACATACCCAAAAGAAGAATTAAAATATAATTAAAGAGAACCATTTCATTGGGCGAACCGGAAGCCGAAAGAACCGGAACCAAAAAACCGCCAACCAGGGAAATCAGAGCCACCACCTTTGAACTTTTTTTGTAGGCAAAAAGAACCGCCACCAAAGTAACCAAAGTCATTATAATGAAAGCCATGGCGTTACCGTAGAGACTGTAAACCAAACCGAACTTGGCCGCTAGATAGAGAATAACAAAACCACCACCCATTAAAAGAATTCCGTAGTTCTGATATTTCTTTCTCAAGTAATCACCCAGAAAGATAAATAAAATACCGGAAATAAAGCCCAGAATAACTCGGCCCATTTCGTCAATCAAATTATTATCAAAAGCGTATTTTAAGAAGAAACCGATTCCGAAAATAACCGAAACTACACCAATGGCCGGCAAAACTTTCGCTCCCCAGTGATATTCGGTTTCTTTCTTTTCTTCAACAAAAATAGGTTTGCTTGTTTCATTATCTTTTCCGTTCTCTTCTTTAACCCCGTGAATATCATCACCGACAATATACCTCGGAGTCTCTTCCGATATTTCTTTTTTTTCCGAAAGTGATTCTTTTCTCTCTCCGACTTTCTCCATGGAGTAAAGCGATTCTATCCTTTCTATAATCTTATCCTGTCTCTTTTTTAATTTTGAAACTCTTATGAACAAAAAGACCACAGCCGCAACCAAAAGCCAAAAAGGCAAGCTAAATAAAAAATACATAATTCCAATTTTAATTTTAATTTCTAATATTCATATTCTACCATAAAAAAACAGCGGAAAATCCATCTTCCGCTGTTTTTTGACTATTCTACTTTGATGGTAACCCCCTTTGGAATCATTTCTTCTTCCCTCAGTGATTCCAGATGGGAAATAACCCCCTGAATCATAACGGATCCGACGGCCGCCATCACCCCATGGGGCAAGGCTGTTCTCATCTTGGTATATTTCAACAAGGTCTCACCCTCCTTATTGAATACAACCAACTCTCCTTCACTATTCTGCTCCCAAAAAAGCTTTTCAACTTTTTCAGTGAGCCCCCCTTGGGGAACAAACTTTTTCAAAAGAGAAATCAGCTTTTGGCAACTATCCTCCTTTTCAGCAAGGGCCTCCATAACGATCCTTGCTACAGGGATAAAATCACTTTCTTTAGAGGCTCTCCTTAATTCTTTTTCATAGACTTCATATCCTTCTGGTAATCTCTCCTCTGCCAACAGGGCCAAGTAAAGCCTCTCTGCCTTTTTATAATCCCCAATTTCTCAAATAAAATCCCCAATACCACTAAACTTACTCATATTCTGCCCTCCCGAGCTTGTGTTAAAAGATTAAATCTAGCCTAATTATACACAGCTTTTTAAACTTGTAAAGCTTTATTTTATTTTAGGGAAACTTCAAAAATCTACTTAAAAACTCAACCAATCAATCTTTACTCAGATGTTACACTTAAAAACACCTGTTTTTAAGTGTAACATGTCACCACCTTCCCTTTTTTTTCTTATTTAACCAACCTTAAAAAACTATCTAAAAACTAAAGTTAAAAGCTTAAAATACCCCTCTTCTCATGTGTTACACTTGTGAACACCTGTTCACAAGTGTAACCCGTTATTTTTAGTAAATGATGTATAATGTCTCTATGAATCTAAACTACTTTTCCCTAAAAAAACGTGAAAAAGAAGTTTTTGACGAAATCACGGCCGGAGAACTCTTGATTGGTTATCTTTTATCGGCCGGAAGCTCTTATCGAGCCAGAAAAACAGCTAGAAAATTGGCCAACGAAAGAATGGCTAAAACCAGAGCTTTAAAAAGGTTGAAGGATAAAGGAATTATCGTAATTCAGAGAGATAAAGTCTCTCTCACGAAACTAGGGCAAAGACTATCTAAAGAAAAAAGTATCATAGAAAAATACTCAAAAAATGTAAAAACCAAAAAGTGGGATGGAAAATGGTGAATTGTCTCCTTTGATATCCCAAAAGAAACTAACTTTGTAAGAAGCTACCTAAGAAAGTTTTTAATGCTTTCAGGTTTTCATAAAATTCAACAATCTGTTTATGTTTACCCTCACTACCCCAAAGAACTGATAAACTTCCTTGGTAAAGATCAAAATTTAGGCAAATTTATTTTCATTGCTAGAACAGATAAAATTTCCCTTGAAAAAGAACTTAGGAAAAAGTTTAAATCGATCATCTAAATACTCGCGACAATTAATCAAATATTAATTTTTAAAATGTTACACTTGTGAACACCTGTTCACAGGTGTAACATCAAGGAGTAGTGAAAAATATTGAAAAAAAAACCAGTGAATGTTTTAAATTAAAAATTTTTAAAAACAAAACACTCCGTAAAAAACACTTCTCAACTGAAGTGCTTTTGCATAAAATTCCAAACTGTCAACAAACTACCAATTCTTAATCCAGTCCGGATCCACCTTATTTTTAATAATATACTCCTTCTCCTCAATTAAAAAGTTTTCCATTTCTTTCAAAACCTTATTAAACTCATCGGCAGAAATGAGATTTTTCCTCTGAGCCAGGTCGGCCAAATTGGCTACCAGGTGGAAACGGGACAGTCCGTTGCGGGCTTTCATATCAAAGGGTGAAGTGGTGGAACCGCTTTCCCGGTAGCCATTGATGATAATTCTCTCGGAGAGATTATAGCCAAAAAGAAGTTTTTTAATATCGCTTTCATAGCCGTGGTAATTAAAGACGATCCCCCCCTCCTCGGTCAGATAATCTTCCAAAATTTTCTGATTGCTGATACTTTTATTTTCCTCTAACAAAATATCCAGTTTAAAGAAATTAACAAAGCGGACTTTAATTTGAGGAAATCTTTCCTTAAAGAGTTTTAAACCGACAATGGCCTCTTCGGTGACATAATCCCCGGCCGTGGCTACCACCAAATCGGGGTTTTCATCGGAAATTTTATCTAAAATAATCAAGCCATCATTGACCAATTTTTTCGCCTCTTCCCGGCTAAACCAAGTTCGGGTCATTTTCTTACCGGCCACAATGATATTAACCCCCTTTTTCCCTTGCAAAACTTTTTCCATGGTCAAAGTCATAATATTTTTATCAACCGGAAAATATACATTTAGAATATCCAAATCTCGGTCCAAATTGTTTGAAATCAAAGAAGGGTTTTGATGGGAGTAGCCGTTGTGATCCTGCCTTTCCAAAAGAGAGGAAAGGATAATATTCAAAGACGGCACATCGCCCCTGAACTCCGCTCGTCGTCCAGCATTTAAAAATTTCACATACTGATCCACCATGGATGCCACAATTTGAGCGAAAGACTCGTAGCTGGCGAAAAAACCCCTTCGCCCCGACAGGGTGTAACCCCAGAGCATTCCAAAAAGAAGATGCTCCGATAAAATCTCTATAACCTTACCGGACTTGCCGTAGTCAATATCATTTTTTTTGATGGGAAATTGCCACTGCCTTTTGGTAGCTTCAAAAACCGCCTGCAACCTGTTGGAATAGGTTTCATCGGGAGAAAAGAGTCGCACCCCGTCATTTTCTTTCATAACATCTCGCAGATATTGGCCGCCGTAGAACATGGAATTTTCCTTTTTCACATTATCCTCCTTTTGAGCAAATTCCCGCTCTTTAAAATAATCCAAAGCTTCGGGCAATTTCAAATCTTTCATATTATGACCGTTAACAAAAGGGCTGTTGCCGACGGTCTCAAAAATTTCCGGAATTAAATCTTTTATATCCTGATCCAAAATCATCTCCCCTTTCTGATCAAAGGAAATCAATTCGGAAATTTTGTAACTTTCCAACCACTCCCGCAGAATTTTCAAATGCTCCGGATTTTCGGCCACATCTTCAAAAATAACCTGGTGGGACAGAAAATTACCTTCCACTTTTTTACCGTCCATCTCTTTGGGCCCGCTCATACCCTTGGGTGTTCTCAAAACAATCAGCGGTCATTGGGGGCGATTAAATTCTTCTCCCCGCCGAGCCCTTTCCTGAATTTTTTTAATCTTTCTAACGGCATCATCAAAAACCTCCATTCCCTTAATCTGAATATTTTTCTTTTTAAAGGCATCAATAAAGTAAGGTTTATAGCCCAAGGCTTTAAAATACTTTTTCAACTCAATCTCCGACATACGCCCCAAAATAGTGGGACCGGAAATTTTATAGCCGTTTAGATGGAGAATCGGCAAGACCGCTCCGTCACTTTCGGGCGACAGAAATTTATTGATGTGCCAACTGGCCGACAGGGGTCCGGTTTCCGACTCCCCATCACCGACCAGACAAACATTGATTAAATTGGGATTATCTAAAACTGATCCGGCAGCCACGGCCAGAGAATAACCCAACTCTCCCCCTTCCAAAAGAACTCCCGGAGCTTCCGGATTTAGGTGGGATGGGTAACCGTAGGGTGTTGAAAAATTCTCTATGATTTCTTCCAACCCTTTTCTGTTGTAGGGAATTTTTTCCGGTAAATTCTTGGACAGGGAACCATCCAAAAAAAGATTGGCTTGAAAGGCCGGAAAACCGTGGCCGGGACCGACGGTGTAAATAAATTCTCTTTTGTCATCACGACCATGGTTCTTGATAATCTGCCGATTTATCTGTCCATAGACAAAATTGATACCCGAGCAGGTTCCCCAATGACCCAGCAATCTTTTTTTAATATCTTCCGCCTCCAATTTCCTTTCCAGAAAAAAATTATCCCTCAAAAAAATCTGAGCCGCAGCCAAATAATTGCTCAGCCGATTAAATTTCTCCAGCCCTCTGGCTTCTTCTTTTTTACTTTTCATGGGGATATTATAACATGAGGGAAAATGATATTTTAATCTAAAAACTTTTTCCAACATGCCTGGCATGTTGGAAAATACTAGATGGTTGGACCTTTTAAAAAGTTTTAGATCTAATCATCAACTTTTCTATGTTAAAATACCCCCATGAAAAATAGAGAAAAAGGACAGGAGAAAAAGGAATATGATTTGGTAATTATCGGTGGAGGACCGGCGGGAATGATGATGGCCGTAACGGCGGCCAAGGATGGGGCTTCGGTTTTAATTTTGGAAAAGAATCGCAGTTTGGGTGAAAAACTGAAAATCACCGGTGGAGGTCGTTGCAATATCACCAATGCCGAATTTGATGTTAAAAAATTTCTGGAAAACTTTCCCGAAAGTAAAAAATTTCTCTACTCCCCTTTTTCTAAATTTTCCAGCCGAGATACTTTTTCTTTTTTTGAAAAGGCCGGCCTGCCCCTGGTGGTGGAAGCCAGAAAAAGAGCCTTTCCCAAAAGCCAAAAAGCTTTAGATGTTCTGAAAACTTTTCAAAAACTGCTGAAAAAATATAAAGTGGAAGTTAGAACCGGAGCCGAAGTTATAGACATTTCCAAAAAACATAAAAACCGCCCCGACGAGCCGGACCTCATTGCTTCGGTTACTTTAAAAAACGGAGAAAAAGTTTATGGGAAAAATTTCGCCATCGCCACCGGTGGCTACGCCGCCCCGGAAACCGGTTCCACCGGAGACGGTTTTAAATGGTTGAAAAAATTGGAACACAATGTCTTGAAACCCAATCCCAATATCGTTCCCCTGACCACCGACAGTCAAATTCTGCAAAAAATTTCCGGCACCGATTGATCCTTTATGAAAATCCGTTTCATCCAAAACGGCAAAACTCAATTTTCCAAGATTGGCAAAATTCTCTTCACCCATTTCGGTCTTTCCTCCCCCCTGATTCTAAACAGTTCCCACCGGGTTAAAAAACTCCTGGACCAAGGGCCGGTTATGGCTTCCATTGACCTTTTCCCCGATACCCCGGAACCGGACCTGGATAAAAAAATTCTGAAACTCTTTCAAAAAAATCACAATAAAAAATTGAAAAATGTTCTGCCGGAATTACTTTCCAAAAAACTGGCCGAAGCCATTTTGGAATTTTTCCCTCCGGCCCTGGCTCAAAAGAAAGTCAATGAAGTCAGCAGAGAAGAACGAAAAGCCCTGGTTAAAAAAATCAAAAATCTGGAAATGCAAATCACCGGAACCCTGGGCATGGACCGGGCGGTCATCGCCGATGGCGGTATCGCTCTGGAAGAAGTTGATTTTTCTCGTATGACTTCCAAAAAATACGCCAACCTCTATCTTCTGGGAGACATTCTAAACATCAACCGTCCCTCCGGCGGCTACTCCCTCCAGCTCTGCTGAACCACCGGTTTTGTGGCGGGAAAAAATTTGCAAGCTCCCCATTTGCAAGCTCCCGGGGAGGGTGCAAATATTTTTTAGGGTTGCTACTTAAATTTACCCCCTGAAATCTTCCGTTATTTTTTACCTGGCTGGAACCAAAGAAAAACGAAACTTTTTACCAGACTAAAAAAATGCTAGAATATCTCCATATGTCAATAAATGAAAAATATCTAAGTGGCTATGAAGCCTCAAAATACGAAGATTCCATTTACAAAAAATGGGAGGAATCCGGTTTTTTCAATCCGGACAATCTGCCGGGAGAACGCCAAGAAAAATTCTCCATGATTTTACCTCCACCCAACGCCAACGGAGATCTCCACGCCGGCCATGGTTCCGATTTTGTCATTAAAGATGTGATTGGTAGATACTACCGAATGAAAGGTTACAAGGTTCTGATGCTTCCCGGAGCCGACCATGCCGGCTTTGAAACCCAGGGTACCTTTGAGAAAAAACTTCAAAAGGAAGGTCGGTCTCGCTTTGGTATGGAAAGACAGGAACTCTACGATGAAATCTATGAATTTGTTATGCAAAATAAATCCAATATGGAAAACCAGGTTAGGAAACTGGGAACTTCCTGTGATTGGAGTCGTGAAAAATTCACTCTACAACCGGATATTGTGTCCAAAGTTGAAGATACTTTTATCAAAATGTTTAACGACGGAATGATCTATCGGGGCAAAAGATCCATCCATTGAAATCCCAAATTTAAAACTTCCCTGGCCGACATTGAAACAAAGTTTGAAGACCGAGTGGAACCCTTCTACTATTTCCAATACGGACCTTTTGAAATAGGAACTTCCCGACCGGAAACGAAGTTCGGAGATAAATATGTGGTAATGCATCCAGATGACCCCCGGTATAAAAACTGGAAAGAGGGAGATACTTTTGAGGCCGAATGGATTAACGGAAAAATAACCGGAACGGTTTTGAAGGATGAAGCCATTGATATGAATTTCGGAACCGGAGTTATGACCATCACTCCTTGACATGATGCCACCGACTTTGAAATCGCCCAGAGGCATAATATAGACTACGAACAAATTATTGATTTGGACGGTCGAATGATGGACATTGCCGGACCCGAATTTGCCGGTCTAAAAACTCATATTGCTAGAGAAAAAGTGGTTGAAAAATTAAAGGAAAAAGGACTTCTGACCAGGGTTGAAGAAAAACATAAGCATGCCGTCCGTGTCTGTGAAAGGACCGGAGTGGTTATTGAACCCCAACTGATGGATCAGTGATTTGTCAAGATGAAACCCCTAACGGAAATGGCTTTGCAGGCTCTGGATGAGGGAAAATTGAATTTTGTTTCCAAACAATTTGAAAAAACTTTCAGGCATTGAATGGAGAATCCCATTGATTGAAACATCTCCCGGCAAATTGTTTGGGGCATTCAGATTCCGGCCTGGTTTAAAAATAGAGGCCAAGAAAATGAAGAAATCAGAGTACAAAAAGAAAAACCCGAAGGTGAAGGATGGGAGCAGGATCCGGACACATTTGACACCTGATTCTCTTCCGGTCAGTGGCCTCTTTTAACTTTGGACTATCCCGATGGAAAAGATTTTAAGGAATATTACCCAACCAATTTGATGGAAACCGGCCGGGATTTGATTTTTAAATGAGTGCCCCGTATGGTTATGTTCGGACTGTACCAGACCGGTGAAGTGCCTTTCCGAGATATTTACCTTCATGGGATGGTCTTGGATGCCAAGGGCAAAAAGATGTCAAAATCAAAAGGAAACACCCTTTCCCCCATTGAATTAATTGATGAATTCGGAACCGATGCCACAAGAATGTCTTTAATTGTTGGAAATACTCCCGGAAAAGATATGGCACTTTCAAAAGATAAAGTTCGCGCCTATAAGAAGTTTGCCAACAAACTTTGGAATATCGCCCGCTTTATCTATGAAAATACGGAGGATTTTGATTATCAAAATTTTGACCAAAATAAACTGGATAAGGAGGAAAGAGAAATTATTCAATATTTGGAAGATTTTAAAAAAGAGATTGGGGAGGATATTGAAAAGTATAGACTTTATTTGGCCGGAGAAAAAATTTACCACTATATTTGAGATGAATTTGCCAATAAAATTTTAGAATCTACCAAAGAAGAAATAAAAAATAATGGCGAGAAAAAAGAAAACAAGCAGTTTATTTTAACCTACGCCCTGGAAAATATTCTAAAAATCGCTCACCCATTTATCCCCTTTGTAACCGAAGAAATCTGGAAAGATTTTCCCAAAAAAGAAAAACAGCTTCTAATGATTGAAAGTTGAGATTAGAAAAAACACCACCTTCAAAGGGGGGTGTTTTTCTTATTCCATATTGTGAAATTCTCTATGAGTTGGCGCTTAAATTGTATCTCAAACTATTATTAACCGTCCTAATCATTCCACAATTTAAACCATCGGAATCATCAATTATTCTATCCAGTTCCAAAACAATCGGATTGCTATCCGCATTATTTATGCCATAAATCACCACGTTGGCTCCACCAAAACTGAGACTGCCCGGACAGTTATTCAAATAGGCATAAGAATCTCCATCGTTATCATATTTATAAAGCTCCTCTCCCAATTTCGGCTTCACGGCTTCAGAAACATAACTCAAATCGCCGTTAGCAACAAGTTGACCAATGGCGGGGTTGCTGCCCAAACCAAAACTGGTATCAAGGGGATAGGGGCTTCTGGCCTTATCAACGGCGGTCAGCTCAAAGGCCCTTTTTATTCCACTGAGCTCCCCGGCTATCTTGGCGGCCATGGTCTCATTGCTCCGCTGTGCCGGATTAAGGGAAAGCAAAGAGATAGTAACCAAAATTCCGATGATGGCTATAACCACCAATAACTCCAAGAGAGTGAAAGCTTCTTCTTGTTTCTTTCCGTATTTTAATTTCATGGAAACATTGTAAAACTTTTTTTACGGTTTTGCAAAAACTAATTATCCTTTTTTCTATTCTCATAGATTTTTACCACCTGGTCCAAAAACTTTTTAATTTTGAAAACATTTGTTTCGTTTTCTACGTCAATTTTTCCATCGGATTCATCTACCTTAAAAACAAGGTCGGCAAAAGGAGAGGGCCTATCTTTCCTGCTGTCACCGGTCTTCAAATCGAAAAATATTTTTTCAATATGTCCGTCCTCATCTTCTATCTCCACCCACCCGTCTATGCCAAAATTAAAATCTAAAGGAGTACCAACCGCTGTCTTGAAAGACACATCCTCTATGGAGTTTCTTTTTGACAACATCCTATATAAATAGAGAGAGGTGAATTCTTCAAGCTTACAGGCTTCATCTTTTTGAAATTCCTCGCCTCCATAATACTCAACCAAATCCGCGAAGACCTTTCTTTTGGTTTTTTCACTTTTATCACGCAAAGCCAAAATCCTCTGATGAGGACCAATTTGCACATCATTAAGAAAATCCCTTTCAGCTCTATGACCGGGTGTTTCCTCACCGTCTTTCCCCACTATATTTAAACCTTTAATATCCAACCCCATACTCTTAGCCTCTATCCTAAGATAATCCGTATATCTAACTAAAAAAAGTTCCTCGGGATATTTCTCCAAAAGCGCAAGGGTCCTAGCCATTCTCTCTCTATTGAGTTCATCCCTCTTTCGTTTCTTTTCAAGTTCTTCAAGTTTGGCTCTTTGCTGAGCAATTTCCCTGCTTCTAATTCCATCTTTTATTTTTCTCTCCGCTTCACTCAGATTTTTTATTCCTTCTCTAATCATAATGCTTTTATAATACTATATTTTTATTTTTTTAAAACTCAAAATAATATAAATAATAAATTTTGAGCAAAGTACTTCTCAACAAAACACCTCCCCATAAAGGGAGGTATTATTATGTTTTTAGACCAACATAAAACTGCCGACCATCTAAATTAAAATCATAAAAAACATTCTCCATTTTTAAACTATCCCTGATGGGAGTAATAACTAAGATTGTATTTCCTAATGAAATATTAGACTCAAGAGCACCTCTTTTGATCATTTCCTCAGCCTCCTCCAATGCTCTTTTTTTGATCATTTCTGAAACAAACATTTTTTGTACCTTTTAATAAATTGACTCCCCTTATTATAATATAAATTAGATATTTTGAAAAGATTTTAGTGCTTTTTCAATTTTTAATATTTTATTGAAGTCATCATCCTCAATATTAAACCTTTCTTGTTCTCCATAAAATATGCTTCTAAAATCTATAGATCTACCAAAGTCTATCACATAAGGATTGCCGCTTTCTCTATCTATCATAATATTTCTAGCATACAAATCATTATGAGCTATATCCATTTCACTATGCATTTTTTCTACATATTCATATAATGAATCCATAGCTTTTTCAAAATTAAAATTTTCTGGCATTTTTTCATCTCCATTCAAAACTAATTGTAAATTAACTGCATTTAATTCTTCCATAAGAATAACACCATACTCACCGCCCTCAAGAAAAGCCAAACATGACGGAGATCTCACGCCGGAAACTTCGCAGGCGGACATCCTTGATGTTATTATAGCCTCTGTTTTAGGATCATTACCAAGATTGTACCTGGCACTTTCCGCCCCTCTATGTCTATTTTTCATAATTTTAACACATACACCACTTCCAAATCCGTAACTAAAAACCTTACCAGCACCCCCAAAGCCTATACACAAACTTTCATCATTAACCACACTCATTATCTTTTCAATAAGAGCATTTCAATCTTCCTCCCTTAATCTAATACTAGGATCATGACTAAACTTGAGAACAATTGGTCCCTCAATCCCATGAAATTGTTTCTCAAAACCATCCGGCAAATTCACTAAATCAGAGTGTCCACTACTTAAAACTTGTTCTCTATTAATTCCCTCTATCATATTTTCATTATACTATAATTTTACTTTTTCAAAAACTCATCACAAATCCTAAAAATTTCCTTTTTATTCTTTGCTCTCATTAATTTCATTCTTAATTCCCGAGCACCTTCAAAACCATTGATATAAATTTTAAAAAACTTTTTTAGAAGGGCGAAATTTTTCATTCTTTTGCCTTCCTTGTTCGCCGGAAATTCTTTATCAAAATACTCTGTGTGTTTTTTTGCTATTTTTAATTTTTCTTTAAGCGAGAAATCGGAAAAATTCTTTTCGGCGAAAAGCAAAGGATTCTCAAAAATACCTCGCCCTATCATTGCTCCCTCAAAGCCATATTTTTCAATCAATTCTCTCCCCTCTTCCAAATTTTTAATATCGCCATTCATCATCAAAACGGTTTCCGGAGAAATTTCATTTCTTAATTTGACAATCTCTTCAATATATTCATAGTGGGCCGGCACCTTGGACATTTCTTTTTTAGTCCTCAAATGAATTGTTAAAGCGGCCGGCTTTTGTCTAAGTAAAAATTCAATTCAAGAAAAATCAACCTCATTAAAACCCAGACGGGTTTTAATAGAAAGGGGAATATTTCTACCACTTTCTTCAATACCTTTTTTAGCTGAGGCTATGATTTCCTCAACCAATTCCCGATTTTCTTTTTTAATCAGTTCCGACCCGGCTACCTGCTTCAAGATATTTTTTTGAGGACAGCCCATATTTATATCAACCCCGTCAAAACCTAAATTAGCACAAAGCTCGGCCGCGGAAGCATAGTTTTCCGGCCTACCTCCAAAGATTTGAGCAATAATCGGCTTCTGCTTTTTCTCAAAAGTCAAAATTTGTTTTTTCAGCCTTTCTCTGGCATCGGGATGAGCCAAACCATCACAGGCTACAAATTCGGTAAAAAATAAATCCGGCCGACCAATTTCGCAAATCAATTTTCTAAAAGGATTATCGGTCACATCGGCCATGGGAGCCAAGACAAAAAAACCCTCGGGCTTTTCTTCCCTCAGTCTTTCTCAAATATTTTCACTCCCGCTTTTTCTTCTTTTCAAAAAAAACATTTTAAAATCTCAAGTCTGAAGAGAGAATATTATTCTCCTCGAACTATTTTATAATACTACGATAAATTGCCAAAAGTTTCTTTTTATAACTATT
>JALVSO010000075.1 GCA_027024305.1 Candidatus Parcubacteria bacterium
CAGACCGTTGCGTTACCACTTCGCCACTACGCCATATCTCATTATTTTTCCGCCAAGGCGGGAATTGTCTGAATCTCCCGGGCGAATACACCAAGAAGATTGTCAGACCGTTGCGTTACCACTTCGCCACTAGGCCATACTTTCAAAACAGAGCAGCGACCGCTTTTGGATTATAACAAAAAAAATTCCTCTTTAAAAGCTTTAGAGGGATGTGTTATAATCTCTCTATGGGAAAAGAAATAACAATTATAAAACAGAATGGTAAGAGAGAGCCTTTTGATATGGGTAAAGTAAGACTGTCCCTGATTCGTTCCGGGGCCGACGATAAAACCATAAAACGTGTTGAGAATGCTCTTTTAAAGAGGCTGAGAAATAATATGACAACCTCCAGGATTTATGAAATCGTCAGAGAGGAGCTGAAAAGATACTCTGATAAAAGGTCCTTTTTGAGATATAATTTACCTCTGGCCATATCCAAGATGGGTCCTGAGGGTTTCGCCTTTGAAAAGTTTATGGCGGAGGTTTTTAAGAGTTACGGCTATGCGCCGGTTTATGTGGGTAAAAAAATAGCCGGAAAATGTATGGTTCACGAATTGGATGTGGTGGGGGAGAGGGGAAATGAAAAGTTAACGGCCGAGCTAAAATTTCACAATTCTCGTTCAAAAAAATCAGATTTGAAAGTTATTCTTTACATGAAAGCACGTTTTGACGATTTGATAAATTCCGGTTATTATGGCGATATGATTCCAAACCAGCTTATTATTACCAATACAAAGTTTACTACCAATGCCAAGACCTACGCGAAATGTGCCGGAGTGAATGTTCTTTCTTGAAATTTTCCGGAGAAGCATAATTTACATGACTTTATTCTAAAGTCTGGGATACATCCCATGACCGCTTTGACTACAATTTCCGGTAAAGCCAAAGAGTTTTTTATAAAAAGAAAAGTGGTGTCTTGCAGGGATCTGATGGAAAATGATAAGGAGATGATGAGGGCTAATCCTTTTATTCCTAAAAAAGATTTTTCAAAAGTAGAGGAAGAGATTCGAGAAATTTGTCGCTTAGCCGGCAAACAGGGGGTTACTCCTCCATGGGAAGAGAAAAACTAAAATCCCCGCGACCAAAGTCGCGGGGTTTTAAGGCCCCCACCTAATTCATCTCGTCAATCCTTTCACATTCCTTGGCAAAAAGATGGATTAAAAACATAAGGCAAAAAAGTTCAGCCATGGCTCCGGCTCCGAGAAGTAGCCCTGTTATGTCTGATGTACGCTCTCTGATATTAACAATTGTCAGAGACACTGTGAAAATAAGGAAAATTCCCGCTGCACCCAGAAAAACAAAATAACCGATGGCTCCATCATCTTTTGCTTTTTGCCAAAAAGTTCTGGGCTTGTATTCCACTTTATTATTCATAGCAACCTCCTGAGTTGGTTTGTGCGCATTGTGTGTCTTGCTAATTCCAAAATAAGTATAACAAAAGGAAGGGACTGTGTCTAATCGTTTATTTTCTCCAAAAAAGTTTTTAAAATCATAGTGGCGGCTCGGTCATCCACTCTCCCCTCTTTTTTGTTTTTTTTGTCCGGTCGTCGGGGCCGGCGAATATCTTTTTCCAAACCTCACTTAGCCTCCATGGAAGTGAAAACTTCATTTATTAAATGAACTTTCAAGTCCAGATTCTCTAGTTTCTCCTTCAAAATGTCTATTTCTTTTTGAATAAAGTTGTTTTCTCCTTTTAAATTTTCCGACTTCCCCAGAACAATTTCATCAACGGACTGCTCTGAGATTATTTTTTTCAATTCATCAAAAAAAACATGGTTGTTTTCCAGAACCTTTAACGGCATAGCCACTTTGCCGGCACTATCGCTAACGGCCAAACCGATATATTTTTTCCCATAGTCAATGGCTAAATATTTCATAAAAGAATTATAACAAAAATTTGTTATAATGCTCCCATGAAAAATTATCTTATTCTGGATTCCGTTCGTTCGGTTCTCAATGTGGGAGCCATTTTTCGCACAGCCGATGCTATGGCCATTGATAAAATCTTTCTCTGCGGATACAGCCCCACCCCTCTGGACCGCTTTGGACGAGAGCGTAACGACTTCAAAAAAGCGGCCCTGGGGGCCAAAACTCCCTGGGAGTACCGAGAAGACATCGTTGAACTGGTAAAAGAACTGAAAAAAGACGGCTTTAATATTATTGCCGTGGAACAGGATAAAAATGCCATTGATTATAAAAAGATTTCATTGAAAGAGAAAAATGCCGTCATTATGGGCAACGAAAATTTTGGCGTTAAACGGGAAGTCTTGAATTTGGCGGACCGAATCGCCGAGTTGCCCATGCGAGGTTTTAAAAACTCCCTCAACGTTTCTGTAACCACCGGCATTATTCTCTACTCTTTTTTTGACAAATAAAAGACTTGCTTTTTTTATTAAATAATATAAACTTTTCTGCAGAATCTTTAAAACACAATCGGGAGAAAAAAATGAGCTTCTACCAAAAAATGAAGAAAACTCTGAAAATGGCAAAAAAACAAGGAGAAAAGATGATGAAATATCTTTTCAAATCCTTGATGAAAAGTCTTTCGGGAAAAATTTCCCGGGAGAACAAGGATGTCATCGCTCTTATTCTGTTGAGCGAATTTAAAGATTTTCTTGGGGAAGAGGATCTTATCGTCATTATGGGGGAAGTTAAAAACGAGCACCTTTTTAAGGTGGCCGCCGGTTACCTGAAAAGGGTGCGACCAGGAATAAAAACTCTCTTGAGGCTGACGGAAAGAAAAAAAACCAGAAAATTTGCCATAGGAGAGTTGAAAAAAATAAATTATTCGGGTTACGAGTGGTGGGGCCTGTGGGAGGTGGCCACCAAGAGCGGAAACTACTACAGTCGTAATACGGCGGCATGGATTTTGCTAAGCTACTACGATTTATCACAGAATGATTTGAAGGCCATTATGACCGGGCGTTACAGCTTCGGCATCTTGGCCTACGCCGGAAGGCTGTATATCCTAAAGGGTCCGCTTAAGAGACTTAAGGATGTGATGACAAGGCTCTTTCGGCCAAGGTCGTCGAATAATAGGGAGAGGGTCTATTTTGAAGCCCTCTCACAGATGATTTAAGTTCTTCAAGGAAGAAATATTTTGACCGCCGGGACGGCGGTTTTTTTTTGAAAAAACCGAACCAATGTGGTCCGGTTTTTTTAAAATTCTCAACTTCCTATTCCCTCTCTCCAAAGAGCGAAAGAAGGTTTTGAAACATCACTATCAAATTCATATACATATGCAGGGCTCCCAAAACCGTATATCTTTCAACTTCTTCTCCGTTGTGTTTTATGAGGTCATATATTTTTTTATAGGATTGATGGTCGTAAACCGTGAATCCCGCGAAGACCAAAACCGCCACGGCGGAAATAATCATTTCCATCAGCGAACTGTGCAAGAACATATTTATAACAGAAGAAATAATTACCCCAATCATCCCTACAGATAAAAATGTCCCCCAACCTGAAATATCCCTTTTAGTTGAGTAACCGATGGCGGCCAAAAGTCCATAAATTATAACCGTGGCCACAAATATGGTTATAACCGATCCCAGATTAAAGATAACAAATAAAACGGAGCTTAAAATCCCCGTAATGGCCGCGTAGAGGAAAAATAAAATTCCCGCAGTGCTAGGCTTTATACGATTGATCATAAATTGAACTCCCAGAACCAAAAGTAACTCGATGCCGGCTAAGCCATAGGACATAGTTTTATTTTCAAAAATAAAACTGAAATAATTTGTATTAATGACCAACCAAGCCATGAGTCCGGACAAAGCCACTCCGGCCGTCATCCATTTATAAATTCCCACGAAAAACTCTCTTAACCCGTCATCCACTCTTTCACTTTTTAATATATCTTTTTCCATATCCTTAAATTTTATATAATGCAAAGAAGTGAGGTCATTCTATCATGGAAGTTTTATCTTGCAAAGACCGTACTTAGATTGTAAATTGAACTCGAGAATTCTGGCTATTCAAAACCTGATTTTAATTTATTACTCTGGATCCCGGATATTGGAATTTTACAGCCACTCGTTCCTCATGGATAAAATTCCATTCCGGGATGACCGAGCACCACTTTTGAAAAAATATTTAGCTGAAACTGAACTTTTTGTAACTTCAGGAACTAAAATTTTAAAAATTTTCGCTTCCGCAAAAGTGGTGCTCGGTTGCTGTCATCCCGGAAACAAGTTTTTCCCATGAGGAACAAATGGATGAAAAACTTAGTTATCCGGGATCCAGATTATAAAAAATAGTGGAAAAGAAAAGTCTCGGGTTCAACTTACAATCTAAGGTAGAAGAAGGCGGGCTTTTGAAGAAAAAGAGTCCGGATTTTAATTCAAACTGTGGATATCTTGTGAGGCGGGTGATATAATGGGAGAGTTATGTATAAAATTGATAAAATAAATGCTCGGGAAATTTTGGATTCAAGGGGAAATCCAACGGTGGAGGTGGAAATTATTGCCAAGAAGAATGGTATCTTTGGAGGTAGAAAAATAAAGGCCTGGTCTTCGGTGCCGTCGGGAGCATCCACGGGAGATTTTGAGGCTGTGGAGTTGAGAGATGGGGGAGAGAGGTTTGGAGGTAAAGGAGTTTTGAAGGCCGTGGAGAATATTGAGAAAAAAATTACTCCGGAAATTTTGGGAATGGATGTTTTGGATTTGCAAAGGATTGAAAAAAAGATGTTGGAGCTGGATGGAACAGAGAACAAATCAAATCTGGGAGCCAATGCCATTTTAGCGGTTTCCATGGCAGTAACTCGTCTGGGAGCCATAGCTCAAGGACAAAAACTTTACCAATATATCGCCGACCTTGCCAAAACACCGAGGCAAGACCTCGGTGTTCCCGGGCCCTATTTTAATATTATCAATGGGGGAAGGCATGCCGGAAATAAAATCGCTTTTCAGGAGTTTATGATTTCTCCGAATCTGGGAAATTTTTCTGATGACTATCGGGCCGGAGCGGAAATTTACCATAAATTAAAAGCTAAAATTAAAAAAGAACTGGGCGGGGCCGGAACCCTTTTGGGGGATGAGGGTGGTTTTGCTCCGGATAATTTTCAGCGAGCTGAAGAGGCCCTGGATTTCATTATGGCTTCCATTGCCGATGCGGGATATGAGGGTAAGGTAGATATCGCTTTGGATGTGGCCGCTTCAGAATTTTTTGAGAATGGAAAGTATAACCTCGGTTTTAAAATGGAAAATGATGATTGAAAAACCTCCGACGAAATGGTTCGCTATTATTTAGACTTAATTGAAAAATATCCAATCAAGTCTATTGAGGATCCCTTTGACCAATCTGATTTTGAAGCCTTTGCCAAAATTAAAGCCGAGGCTGAGAAAAAGGGAGTTCAAATTGTGGCCGATGATCTGACTGTTACCAATCCCGAAAGAATTAAAAAAGCCATTGAAAACAAATCGGCCAATGCTTTGCTTTTAAAATTAAATCAGATTGGAAGTATTGGAGAATCCATTGAAGCTTTTAAACTGGCCAAAAGTGATGGATGAAAGGTAATGGTTTCCCACCGTTCCGGAGAGACCACTGATGATTTCATTGCCGATTTTGCCGTTGGAGTGGGTGCGGAACAAATTAAATCCGGAGCTCCGGCTCGGGGAGAAAGAGTTTGCAAATACAATAGGCTTTTGACTATTGAAAAGAATTTAAAATCTTAATGGAAGACCCACTAAATTAATATTTATGAATTTTATTTTATATTTCAGTTTTTTTCTTAACATAGCCCTTTTAATAGCGGTGATTTTCTTTATCTGGCAGACCGGAAGAATGAAGCAAGTCGCACATTTTGATTACTTAACCGGGCTCCTTAACAAGAGAGGGTTGGACTTCTTTTTGAAGAAGTTTTTGGGTCCGAGGGCTAAAATAGGTTTAGAGTATCGAATGACCATTTGTTACCTGGATCTCAATAATTTCAAAAAAGTCAATGATAAATACGGTCATTATAAGGGAGATATTTTGCTTAATTCCATAGGGAAAATTTTCAATGAGTCTTTAAGAGATGAAGATATCGCTTGCCGTTTGGGGGGAGATGAGTTTCTTTTGGTTTTTTTTAATGGTAAAGATAAGATTGATTTTCAATATGCTCCTGTGATGGATAAGATAGAAAAAATATACGAAAAAGTTTTGAGAAAAAACAGATTATTAAAAATGATTGCCGGAAGTGGCGGTCAGTTATTTGCCAGGGGATGTATTCGGTTAAAAGAGAATATAAAGAGTTTGGAAGAATTTTATAGTGCGGTTAATATGGCGGAAGAAAAGATGAGAAAAAATAAAAAGGGTGGCAGATAATCTTTGCTTTTTTAGGGCAAAAAAAACCAAGGCTGGGTCGCCTTGGTTTTGGTGCTCTGTCCTCTCAGTAGGAATCGAACCTACATCGCATCCTCCGCAAAGATGTGTTCTTCCATTGAACTATGAGAGGTTTTTAATTTGCCCAAGGAATTATATCATATTTGATTTTATTTTTTTATCTTGTAAAATGTAGCAACCATGGGCGATTAGTTTAACGGTAAAACTACGGTCTTCAAAACCGTCGTTGGGGGTTCGATTCCCTCATCGCCTGCAAATTTTCTCAAAAAACCGCGTTTAGCGGTTTTTTGATTGAAAATTTCTTGGCGATGAGGTTATTATTGGTAATAATCAAAAAATTTTAATTAAAGAAAAAGCTTTGCTATAATAGTCTCCATGAATAAAAAAAAGATTTTGGTTTTTAATTGAAAAATGAATCCGAGCTCAAAAAAGGAGGCTCTAAAACTTTTTACGGCTCTGAAAAAGTCAGCCGCTTGAGCCCTAAAAAAGGGTTTAAAACTTGATTTTATTTTATCTCCCCCGGCGGTTTATCTCGATGCCATCAATCAGAAAAATAAAAACACGAAAATAATTCTTTCCGGGCAAGATACTTTTTATAAAGGTTCCGGCTCGGTTACCGGGGGTATTTCCTACGCCATGATTAAGGATTTGGGAGCCAAAATGTCCATTGTGGGGCATTGGGAAAGGAGAAGTCTTTTTGGAGAGAGTAATAAAGATGTTTCGGAAAAGATTAAGGTTCTTCTGGGAAATAAAATGAAGGCCATTGTTTGCGTAGGAGAAGAGAATAGGGATCAGAGAGGACATTTCGCCGATTTTCTGGAAAAACAAATCAGGGAATCTCTGGCCGGAGTTGAGAAATTTCAATTAAAGGATGTGATTTTAGCCTATGAGCCGGTTTGAGCCATTGGGGCCGGAGCTCGTCAGCCCGTCGTGGAAGAGGTGGAGCAGTCTTTGGTTCTAATCAGAAAAATTTTAAAAAAGATTTTCGGAGAGGATTCCAAAAAAATAAAACTTCTCTATGGCGGTTCCGTGGGAGAAAGTAATATTCAAGAATTATCAGAAATTTTACAATTGGATGGTTTCTTGCTGGGACGAGCTAGTCTTAATCCGGACACTTTTGAGGCTGTGCTGAAAAGTTTTTCTGATTAATATATTTCTATTCTTTTACTCTTTTAAAAACATTAAGGTGGTCTGCGGCGCTTATCTAAATTTGAAATTATCTAAAATGCCTTCCAATTTAGTTCAGATTTCTCTCTCATTTACTTTTTTAATTTTCACGCTCGGATCATAGCTATGAATATTGGATGTGGCTAAACGAAGACCAATCTCATAGCAAATATCGTTATGGAGAGTATGAAAAATATGAGCTTCAACCATTGTTCCGGCAGCCGCCGAAGTGGTTGAATCTTTATATCAAACAATTCCATTGATATTTTCAGAGTCCTCCATTCGACGAACCTCTCCTCCCAGTTGGGTTTGGCGGCAAGTCTCCAAATCACTCCTGCGGGGATTGTGGGAGATGCTTATTCAGGCATCTCTGAGATTGGTTCCGGAGTAATTATCTTTTCGTAGGATTAAAATTCTATCCACGGACATTTCCTCAATAGGATTCGAATTTCTTTTTTCCATTAAAAAACTGCCGGTGTGAAAATTCGGATTATCTCCTTTTCTTATTTCAAAATCGAAAGGGTATTTAATTTTGTAATCATTAGTTTCGTAGGTTAAAAAATCACCTTTTTCCTCTTTTACTTCATTTTTTTCATTCTTTACCTCTTCTGTTTTTTCCGTCTTCTCTTTTTTATCAAAAAAGAAGCTGACTCCGAGAAGAATAATCACTAGGAGTAAAACTATTGTTATGGTTTTTTTCATATAACTTGGTTTCTAACTTTTAACCGAACACTTACTCACAAGTTTATCAAAAACCTCATAAGGTGTAAACCAATCTAAACTTTTTCTGGGTCTACTGTTTAGCAAATCTTGAACTCTTTTAATTTCTTTT
>JALVSO010000076.1 GCA_027024305.1 Candidatus Parcubacteria bacterium
AAAAAGGGTTCGTCAAAATCCAGCAAACCGATTTTCTTCATGGCTCGCACAAAGAAACGAGCGAAAAGCAGGTGCATATAGGTGTGCTCGGCTCCTCCGATATACAAATCCACCGGCATTCACTTTTTCAATCTTTCCTCGGAAGCAAAAGCTTTTTCATTCTCCGGGTCGCAATATCTTAAAAAGTATCAAGAAGAATCCACAAAGGTGTCCATGGTATCCACCTCGGGAGTTCAACCCTTGCCGAAAATCCTCTCCGTTCGCTCTTGCAACTCCTTGGACTTGGCCAAAGGAGCCGTTCCCGTCGGCACAAAATCCACATCCGTCGGTAAAAGCCAAGGTAGATTTTCCTCACCGACAAAATGCGGGTTACCTTCCGGATCATAAACCACCGGAATCGGTGTTCCCCAATATCTCTGGCGAGAGATGGACCAATCTCGCAATCGGTAGGTGGCTGTCATTTCCCCCCCCACAAATTCGGTAATTTTTTCCTTGGCTTCTTCGGAGTTCATACCGGTAAAACCTCCGGAGTTTACCAATTTACCCATTCCGGAAAAAATTTCTCCATTGAAAATCTTTCACCCTTGTAAGTGGTTAGGTCATTCTATTTTCTTAAAGACTTCATCTCTATCAAATCACTCAATTTTATGTTTACCATCATCCACTTCCGATTTTATTTTTTTATCAGATTTAAGTTTGACATAATAAAACTCTGCAAATCATTTTTGATTTTTATTTTTAGCTTCTCGATAGGCTTTTCCTCAATGACTGGCTATGGGTTTTGGATTGATTTCAAAATCAACATAGCCGGTTTCCTCGGTTACTTCTTTTGCAATAGCCTCTTCAACACTCTCCCCTTCCTCAACCCCACCACCGACCAAATGCCAATGGCTGTCTTTTTCCAAAAGGAATTTCCCGCCCTCGGGACTTTCAATAATCATATCAACAACTCTTCGATTTAAAGTTTCTACATCATCCCTGGTTTGCATTTCGTCAGTGGGTTCAAAATTAACAGCCACCGCTTCCCTTATGGGCAAATTATATTTCACAGCAAAATCATAATCCCTCTGATCATGGGCCGGCACGGCCATAATGGCTCCCGTTCCGTAGCCCGCCAGAACATAGTCGGAAACAAAAATTGGCAAATCTACATTTTCGTTCATTCCGCTTTTTTCCGTGGCCGGATTGGTGGCTGTAATTCCTTTTAAAAGAACTCCTGTCTTTTCTTTCCCCTCCAATCTTTCCAGTTCGCTTTTCTTTTTGCTTTGATTGATATATTCTCTAACCTCTTCAGGGTTTTCCAAGTAGTCCATTTTTAACCATTCTTGAACCAGGGAATGTTCCGGTGCCACAACCATATAGGTGACCCCGAAAATGGTATCCGGGCGAGTGGTGAAAACTTCCAAATCTTCATCCAAATATTTTCCCCGGTGTTTTAATTGAAATTTAATTTTAGCCCCCGTTGATTTTCCAATCCAGGCATTTTGATTTTTCTTGGTGTGTTCCGGTCAATCTATCTTTCCGAATTTCTTCTCATTCTCTTCATTCCAAAGCAAATCATCGGCAAAATCGGTGATTTTAAACATTCAGGATGGCACATCTTTTTGCTCAATTTCCGTCTTGCACCTTTCACATTTTCCATTTTCCACCTGCTCGTTGGCGATGACCGTATTACAGGAAGGGCATCAGTTGGCCTTGGCCGTCTTTTTGTAGGCGATACCGTTTTCCATAAATTTACCGAAAAGTCATTGAGTTCATTTATAAAATTGCGGTTCCGATGAAGTCTGGGCATTCACCAGAGAAAAATCATGGCCCAAGCCAAGCATATTTCATTGCCTTAGATAATTATCCGCATTCTTTCTGGTTGTTTCTGTGGGATGAGTTCCGGTTTTAATGGCATAATTCTCCGCCGGCAATCCAAAAGCATCAAATCCCTGGGGATGTAAAACATTAAGGCCTCTCATTCTTTTAAACCTGTAATAAACATCCGTGGCCGTATAGGATTCAACGTGCCCCATATGCAGACCATCCCCCGAAGGATAGGGTAACATATCCAAAACATAAAACTTCTCCTTACTTTGATTTTCAAAATCAGTCTTAAAAAGGTTTTTTTCCTGTCACTTTTTCTGTCATTTTTTTTCTATTTCTCTGTGATTATATTTATTCATAGAATTATTTTATCATATTTTCAAGCCGGTCAATTATTTCTTTAAAAACTTTTTCCTCATCCTCCCCCCGAATATTCATGAGAAAATTTTGGAAAAGAGACTTTCGGGAAATCTCCTTAAAGTTATTGATAATTTTTTCAACCTCTTCTTTTTTCTCCGGGTCAAAGGCCGATAGACCATCATCGCGCTTAATAATATTTTCCGCCTCGTCAATAAAAGTAAAAATAATTAAATTTTCTTTCAGTTCCTCAAACTTTTTTTCCAGTTTTAAAATTTTTTCAATTTTATGACCGCCTCGCAAAAAGGAATAGGCATATTCCGAAAAATGACAACGATCCAGAATAACGGGAATATTTTTCTCCCGAGCCGAAAGGATTAATTCAAAATATTTTTCCATATTCTCCAAACCGTAGTTTAATCTTTCTTCGTTGTTCTCCCCCACCGGGGCCTCTAAATTTAAAACTACAAAAGGCAGGTTTTTAAAATATTTCCTGACTTTTTTAATCTGAGTACTTTTGCCCACATTGTCCGGACCGTCAAAGGCCAAAATTATATTTTTTTCTTCCATTTGCTAAATATAACATAGTTTGCTATATTTTTTTCCATGAATAAAATAATTATCGCTCTGGCCTCCACCCAGGGAGCCGGAAAATCTTTTTTGAGCGAATACCTTAGAGAAAAATATAACGGGATTTCTTTCCGCTATTCCGACTATCTCTCAAAAATTTTAAAAATTTTAAATATTGAAAAAACCAGAAAGAATCTTCAGGATCTTTCTCTGGCTTTGAGAAACCAATTCGGTCAAGATGTTTTGGAAAAAAGTATCCTCAGAGATATTTGGGACAATGAAGCTAAGATAAATATCATTGACGGGGTTAGGCGCTTGGCCGACATCTCCCGCCTTAAAAATGAGAAAAATTTTTACTTGATTTTTATAGATGCCGATTTGGAAATCCGGGTTCAAAGATTAAGCGGTCGTGGAGAAAAAGCCGATGACCAAAAAGTAACCGAAGAAATTATCAGAAAAGAAAGCCAACATGATTCGGAAACTCGAGTTAAAGAACTAAAAGAGATTGCCAACTTCATCGTAGAAAATAACGGAAGCAAGGAGGAGTTTGAAAAAAAGATTGATCAAATTATGGAAGAAATTTTAAAAAACAGTTCCAAATAATTTTTAGCGAAATCAAGAACCCCGAGGCAGAGCCTCGGGGAATTTGAGGATTCAAATCCTAAAAGATGATGTTACACTTAAAAACAGGTGTTTTTAAGTGTAACATCTGAAAAAATCAAGTAAGTAGCTTGACTTAAAATATCCAAAGTATATAATTTAGATACTATGAAAACAATGCTAAATGTAAAAATTGACTCCAAACTAAAAAAGGAAGCTCAGGAAATTGTTGAGGATTTGGGATTATCAATCTCCGCCGTGGTTTCCAATGCTCTAAAAGAGCTGGTTCAAGAAAAAAGAGTGGTCTTTTCCCTACATCCTGAACCCAGCGAAGAAACCAAAAAAATTCTAAAGTCAGCCGGTAGTAGAAAAGCAAAAAAAGAAGCAAAGTCTTTCAAGAACAAGAATGAAGCCGAAGACTTTTTAATGTCCCTTTAAATATGAAAGTTAAATACCAAAAAAGTTTTTTGAAAGACTTTAAAAAATTGGATGAAAAAATCAAAAAACAGTTTTTAAAAAGACAGACCATCTTTCTGAAAAACACCTTCGATCCAATTTTAAAAAACCATTCCCTAAAAGGTGATTTTAAAAATTTTCGTTCAATAAATATCAATGCCGACTTTAGAGCTATCTATTTTTACGATGATAGCGATGGGTATTACTATTTTGTAAGAATCGGAAAACATAGCCAGTTATATAAGTAAGTAACCGGGAGATTAAGTGCCTGCACGGGCCCAGCATAGCCCGTGGTTCTCGAGGGAATACCTCGAGATGTACGGAAAAGATTTCCTTCACCGTCAGGGAGTTCCCGCGGTCCATCAAAATGCCCTAACTCTCGTTAGGGCATTTTTTCTTTCCATAAAATTTAAACTTTTTCCGCTCCAATTATTCTTTTAGCGGCGATTTTATAGGCCGCTTTTTTTAAGCTGAGATTTTCCTTCTCCGACAGCTCCTTAACTTTTTTATAGGCCAAGAGAATTTTTTCTTTCAATTTTTCATTGACTTCTTCCAGACTCCAATGCTCATTATCCAAATTCTGAAGTCACTCAAAATAGGAAACGATGACTCCACCGGCATTGGCCAGTAAATCCGGAATAATCACAACTCCCCTTTCCTCCAAAATCTTTTCGGCCTCCACGGAAATGGGTCCGTTGGCCAGCTCCAAGATCTTTCCGGCTTTAACTTCATCCACATTCTCCCGAGTGATTACTCCTCCCAGAGCGGCCGGGATTAGCAGGTCCACATCCAAAGTTAAAAGCTCTCCATTGGTTATTTCCTCTCCTCCATCAAAAAGAATAACCGAATGATTTTTTTCTTCATAGACAAATTTCTTCAAGCTTGAAATGTCCAAGCCGTCTTTATTATAAATTCCTCCGGAAACATCGGAAACGGCCACCACTTTAAAACCGGCTTCGTCTAAAAGTTCGGCAATAACAGAACCGGCATTACCAAAACCCTGAATGGCCACCGAAATATCTTTTTTATTTTCAATCTCTTTATACTCCTCTTGAAGAATATAGAAAGCCCCCATGGCCGTGGATTTATCTCTGCCCTCGGAACCACCGTCCTCCACCGGCTTACCGGTGATAAAAGCCGGGCTCTTTTCTCCCACAATTTTTTCATACTCATCCAACATTCAAGCCATAATCTTGGAGTTGGTATTAACATCGGGAGCCGGGATGTCGGTTTTGGGGCCCAGAAACTTCCAAAACTCCCGCACATAGCCCCGGGAAATTCTTTCCAACTCACTTTCGGAGAAATCTTTGGGGTCTATTCTTACCCCACCCTTGGCCCCGCCAAAAGGCAATTGAGTCAAGGAGGTTTTTAAAGCCATGGTAAAAGCCAACTCGCTAACCTCATCCAAATCAACTTCCGGATGAAAGCGAATACCCCCCTTACCCGGTCCCAGGTTTAAATTATATTGCACCCGAAAAGCGGTAATGATTTTCAAAGAGCCATCATCCATCCTGACCGGATAGTTGGCCTCCAAAATCCTTCGCGGATGTTTTAAAATTTTTAATTCTTGGGGAGTTAGAATGCCCTTTTCAGCCATTCCCTCCACTTCCAACTTGCACTTTTGGCAAGCCACCAATTCATTTTCCAAATATATCATTTTCTTTTTATTTATTTTTTAAAATTTTCTACTCTCCAATTATAGCAAAGTTGTCAAATTAAAAGCATCACTATGTTATCCACATATACAATCACGTGTTATTTTATCCTTCCTTGTTTTCTTTATAGAGTTTAACAAAATTCTTTAAAATCAAGGGGGCATGGCTCAAATCCTTGTCCTGCATACTTCTTAAAATATTTTCTCCTTCCTCCGGCGGAAAATAACCGGCATTTTTATAAACCTCCACCCTCACTCTTATCCCTTCCATATCCAGTTCCGGATGATACTGGCTGGCATAAATATTATTTTTAATCTTAAACAATTCCACCGGACAATTCTCAGAATAGGCCAAAATTTTAGCCTCAGCCGGTAAAGACTGACAGGCCTCCTTATGTCCCACCACGGCATAAAATTCTTTCGGTAAATTACTACTTAAAGAATCGGCAAAACCGTCATCACTTAAAAAAATCTTAGTAGCCGAAACATCTTCGGAATACTTTTCCTTGGAAACCACTCCTCCGCAAGCTTTGGTCAAAAGGCCCACTCCGTAGCAAGCCCCAAAATAGGGAAAGTCTTTTTCCATTATTTCATTTAAAATTTTCATGCTGATTTCTTCGGCCTTTTTCTGTTCCCCAGTTTTTTTATTCTCTTCATCGCTGACATTATAGGGACCACCTCCGGAAATCACTCCCCAATATCTGTTTATATCAAAATCAAAATTTTCTCCCCGATCCAATCTTACCCGCTCCACTTCTTCTTCCTCCAAGCCGGTTCATTTTAAAAAAGCTTCATATTCATTATCAGAAGCCCTGTCTTCGGGACGATATTGCAATAAAAGTAATTTTTTCATTTTTTAGATTTTAGTATAAATAATTTCGTTATTTTATGCCGATTATAATTCTTACAATGCTTTTTTAAAAGGTTGGTTCAAGTTGTAAGCTACAAGAAGCAAGTTGGTCCAAATTAAAAGTTGAAAACGAACAGCCACACATTTTCCACGAAGCCGGACTTGTCAGCAACCACACGCCTAAGAACCTGACAAGTCCGGCTTCTTTTTCTAAATGAAAAGCCCCTAGCAAGCTAGAGACTTTTCAGTACTGACTCGGAGCAAGCTCCAAATCAGTTCTTATATTATAGAAAATTATAGTTCCATTGCAAGAACTCATTGTGGAAAACTTTTAAAATAAAAATGTTATAATTTTTTTATGTCGCAAAATATTTCTAATTTGAAAGATGAATATCTACAATATTTGGAGATTGAAAAAGGCCGCTCCCTAAAAACTATTAAAAACTATGACCGCTATCTTTCTCGTTTTTTTTCCTTTGCTAAAATTAATACACCAGCCGAAATTGATTTAAAAAAGATTAAAGAATTTCGTCTATTTCTTAATCGTCAAGAAAATAATAAAAAAGGCCTGGAAAAATCTAATTTAAAAAAAAATACTCAAAACTATCATCTCATCGCTCTGCGCTCCTTCCTAAAATACTTGGCTAAAAATGATATTAAAGCCCTGGCTCCTGAAAAAATTGAATTGGCCAAAACTTCCCCCCGAGAACTGGATCTTATTTCTCGCCGGGAGTTTGAAAGGCTAATGGAAGAACCGGAAAATAAAAAGGGTGATAAAATGTTTCTAAAACAGGAGCAGGCTATCTTAGAATTGCTCTATTCTACCGGTCTCCGTGTTTCAGAGCTTTGCTCCCTAAACTCCGATCTCAATTTAAAAGCCGATGAATTTTCCGTTCGGGGTAAAGGTGAAAAAGTTAGAATTGTCTTTCTATCGGACCGCGCCAAAAAAGCCATTAAAGAATACTTAGGCCTTCGTCGAGAAAAATTTGAATCCGGAGAAAAACCTTTTCTATCGGAGGCTCTTTTCATAACCGGTCAGGGACAAAGAATCCACCCCCGCTTTGTTCAACGCCTGATTAAAAAAAGAGCCGCTCTGGCCGGTATCAGTAAAAAAGTTACTCCCCACACCATTCGCCATTACTTCGCCACTGATTTGTTAAAAAATGGGGCCGACATTCGTTCGGTCCAAATGCTTCTGGGCCATGCCTCCATCAACACCACCCAGGTCTATACCAATCTTTCCGATAAATTTTTAAAGGAAGTTCATAAAAAATTTCATGGAGATAAATAAATATATTAACTCGACTCAATAATTTAACTGAACACTTTATTAAAATTAAAAATAAATAATAAGTTAAAGAAAAACTGGACCCACGGTCACGATATTTTCATATTAAAAACATTGACAAAGAAGACTTAATACTTTAAACTTATTGATAGTTTCATAATCAATCAAACAGAAGCCGGTAATCGGCAGGAGAAATAAAGTGGAAAAAGATGCAAAAAAAGCCATTCAAGTCTTTGCTCTGGTAATAATTTCAACCGCCTGCTTCGCGGTAAAAGAAAGATTCCCTATCGCAAGCCCCATTGTTTTTGTTATACTCCAAACAGCAATAATAATTAGGCTTTTTTTCTCCAAAAAGCCTGAGAATAAAAAAAAAGATATGGAGAATAACTGCATTTGCCCTGCCGAGTGCGACTGCGAATACCCTGAACCGGAAGAAGGGATTGCCCTGGTCAGCAACTCCTGCCCAATCCATAATTTGGACCCGGATCCCGACCCTGAATGTCCCCATACGGGGATCCATAACAATGGCTATGAAGATAGCCCTGGCTAAAACTTTTTTCAAAAACCGGGCTGATGTCCGGTTTTTTCTTTGTATCTATTAATTAGGCGTAAAGGCAAAATCCGGTGGGTAAAATCACCGGATTTCCTTTATCTGTAACAAAGACCAAAGATTATCTATTTTGTAAAATAGATAAATGGTCAAAATAACAAAAAGAAGGGCTAAAAGATGTC
>JALVSO010000077.1:0-6944 GCA_027024305.1 Candidatus Parcubacteria bacterium
ATCAAAAACACTCCCGGTTTTTCCACCTACTACGAAGCCTGGGCTTGTCCAACGGATTTGGAGGAAATTAAAAAAGCCCTGGTAGAGTTGTCGGAAGAATATTTTAAAAAAAATCCGCATATTAAAACCTTCGGTCTAAAAACGGAAAAGGTCGACAGTGGTATTAAAATAAAGAGCAATGATGTCAACGTGGAGGGGGGTTCTGCCGTCTGGAAATATTTTTCATCCATCGGTAACGAGCTGTCGGTTAATCTGGATAATCCCGATTTGAAAATTCATATCAAAATAAAGAAAGACAAAACTTTTCTTTTTACGGAAGTGGAAAAAGCCGTCGGCGGCTTGCCCGTTGGCACGGCCGGCCGGGCGGTGGCGCTTTTTTCCGGAGGCATAGATTCTCCGGTGGCCGCTTTTTTGGCTATGAAGAGGGGGTTGGAAATAACCGCCGTTCATTTTCATTCGGTGCCTCAAACCTCCAAGCAGTCCATTGAAAAAGTGAAAGAACTTATCGGAGAATTGAAAAAATATCAGCATAAAATTAAACTCTATCTGATTCCCATTATTCCCATTCAAAAAGATATTGTTCATAATGCCGAGCGAAAATTTTCCATCGTTTTGCAGAGGAGGGCTTTTTTAAAACTGGCTGATATGGTTGGGACGAAGGAAAAAAAAGAAAGCCCGGCTTTTATCACCGGTGATTCTCTGGGTCAGGTGGCCAGTCAAACTCTGGAAAATATGGTGGCGGTTTCTCAGGTTTTGGAGGGCAGGGGGAGAATTATTCTAAGACCTCTGATTGCCTACGATAAAAAAGAAATTATGGATTTGGCCAAGAAAATAGGTACTTTGAAAATCTCCGAAAAACCCCATGATGATGCCTGCTCTCTCTTTGTGCCTAAAAATCCGGAAACCCGAGCCAATTTAGAACAAGTTCTGGCGGAAGAAGAAAAACTCAATCCCGATCTCCTGGACGAAGCCTTGGCCCAAGCCGAAATTTTTGAAGTTTAAAAATGGGAACTAATACCATTTCCAAAAAAGCTCTGCGCTCTTTTTAAAAATTTAATTTCCGTCAAAATGAAAAAATGAAGGCTCTGCACAGCCACACTTTTTCACGAAGTCACAACAAGTTACAAGACGTAGGGAGTAAGTTACAAGTCGAGCAACCACATATTTTCCACGAAGTCGCTTCAAGTTATAAGTTGCAAGAGGCAAGTTATAAGCCGAACAACCACGCTTTTTCACGAAGTCCGACTTGTTGACACCCACACGCCGCGCCATACTCAACAAGTCGGACTTCTTGGAAAATAGGTGCTGTCATAAGCCAGAGTTTTTTGGAAATGGTATAAGTAAACAGAATTTTAAAAAATTGATTAAAAAGAAAAAAATGTTAAGATAGGGTGGTTTAAGAAGATCCGTCGAGGATCTTAAAAAACATTAAATAATTAAATAAAATAATAGAAAATATGAAAAAAGAATTAGTGAATTTATCACTGGGACTGTCAATTTTGGCGGTACTGTTAAGTGGTTATGCCATTAGCAAGAACAGTTCCGGAGGAATTACCGCTGAAGAATTTGATAGACTGGCTGAGTCTTATCCGCAAAGGGCTCAAGAAAAAGCGGAAAGAGCCAAAAACGAGGGGGCTAAAAATATAGCGCCGATTACTGAAAATGACCATGTTAAGGGTCCGAGAGATGCGGAAATTACTATCTATGAATATTCCGATTATGAGTGTCCGTACTGTAAGAGATTTTATCAAACACCCGGAGAGGTTGTTAAGCAATTTAATGGCAAAGTTAATGCGGTTTTCAGAAATTTCCCTCTAAGTTTCCACGATCCTTTGGCTACTCTGGAAGCTAATGCCGCTGAATGTGCCGCAGAGCAGGGTGGAGATGAAGTGTACTTTGCCTATCATGATAAAATTTTTGAAGCCACAAAATCAAATGGTAACGGGCTTGATTCAAAAAAATTATACACCTTTGCTTCTGAGCTCGGTCTAAATTCATCGGACTTTAAGTCCTGCCTGGATTCTAGAAAATATGATTCAAAGGTTAAGAATGATATTAAGACCGGATCAAATGCCGGAATTACCGGAACTCCCGGAGTTATCGTTAAGAATAACAAAACCGGAGAGGTTAGGGTTCTGCCGGGAGCGGTTCCCCTTGAGTCGGTTATCGCCGCCGTTGAGGAATTATCAAAATAGGAGATGAAATATCTTTTAAAATTAAAGAAAATTATGGGAAAAAAGGCAAATTTGATTGCTTTTTTTCTCTTGTATTTTCTTTTATTTTTTCTCTTTCAAACCATTCCCCATTGGGAACTTTTAAGTGATTTTTGAAAACTGGATTCGGTTAGTTTTGGTCGTTTTATGGAGGTTTATTTTGAGAAAACCGTTTTTTCGCTGGGTCTGATGTCTTGAGCGGTTATACTCAATGCTTTAATTTTGCCGGGAGCCATCGCCCTAAATATTATTTTATTCAGAGAGTATTATAAAAAACAGGAAATGATTCTGAAAGCCAAAGGTTTTTGGGGTTCTCTGTCGGGAATGTTTTTGGGAGTTTTCGGTATAGGCTGTGTGGCCTGTTCGGGACTGATTCTGGCCCCTTTGATTTCTTTCCTTGGTTTAAGCTCAATTTTTAATCTTTTGCCTATGAAAGGTATGGAATTGGGCTATCTGGGAACTTTGGTGATATTGATTTCTGATTTTTATATTTTAAAAAAGATTACCGACCCCAATATTTGCAAGAAATAAGAAAAAAGATTGTTTTTTCTTTGAAATATGTTAAAATTTCAGGCATTATAATAATTTAAAATAGTATGACATTCGCAATAATAGAAACCGGAGCCAAACAATATAAAGTAAAAGTTGGAGATATCATTAAGATTGAAAAACTTCAAGGTGAATTTAAAGATGGTGACAAGATAGAATTTGATGCCGTGGTCGCTCTGGGCGATGGAGAAAATATGGAATTGGGAAATCCCACAATTTCCGGAAAAAAAGTGGAAGGTAAATTTATCGAAGAGGGAAAGGGTAAAAAAATCAGAATTCAGAAATTTAAGTCAAAATCTAATTATCACAAAGTTCAGGGTCACAGGCAGCCTTACTTCGCCGTGGAAATTGTAAAAATATAATTTAAAAAATCGCCGACGGCGATTTTTTAATTTTTGATTGATTCCATTTAAGCTAAGAGCACCGGAAACTATTCAATTTAAATTATAAAAAATAGGAGAAGGGGCCAAAATTCAAGCCATAATCTAAGTTGATTCAAATTTTGTTAGATAGGCTCTGGGGTATGTTATAATGGAGGAGATATGAAAGAAAAAAAGTGTGATAAAGTTTGCAAAAGCAAAGGTCATAATTGCGCCTGTAAAGAGTCCCTAGATCATCTTAATAGAATTGAGGGGCAAATCAGGACTCTAAAAAAGTATATTGAGGAAGGAAAGAGATGTGAGGAGGTGGCTCTGCTATCTACTTCCATAGCCAAATCATTTGACACTTTAAGAACCAGGACTTTGAGAAACTTTTTTATTAATGAAGTTCTTTATGGTAAAAAACTTAGTAAAAAAGATGAGGAACGAATTGATAAAATTTTGAAGCTTTATAAAAAATAATAATGTTTTTTATATAAGATTTATGGTCTAGAGTCTGAAATATATAGTAATACCAGAGTTGCTACTAAGGTTGGATTTAGAAAGATTTTAAAAGTTTAGGCCACCTTTAATGAATTTGCTGTGTAATAATGAAGTAAGTTTTATAATTTATGAAAAAAGAAAAAGTAATTAAATGTATTGGGTGTGGGGCTTTGGTTCCGGATATAGTTGGGCCAGTTCATAAATATCTCGGAACCTCTCCCGGCTGTTGGAAGTTGTTTGGTGATATTTTGGCAAAAGAATATGGAGACCCGGAATATATGAAAGTACACAGGTTAACAGTGGATGCCTATGCGGTACAACATATTGGAGTTGAAGGGCCTCAGACTATTCAATCTATAAATTTGCACCTACTTGCGCTGTGTGCCGCTCTGGAACACGGGGTTACTTATTCTTTCATTCCACAAATAATGAATGACAGACTTAATGAATATAAAGGTGTATTTGAATGGTTGGATCCACCCAAGTCTTTGGGTAGTATTACCGTTGTGGATGCCACTAAGGCAAAGACGGTAGAAGAACATGAGAAAATAATTAAAGAATGGGCAAGGGATACATGAAATGCCTGGTCTAAACACCATAAAAAGATAGAAAAGTATCTAGAAGGTATTGATTATAGGTAAGATTTCAAAAGGGTAAAAATCTAGAAAATAGTTGCAAAGTTCTAGAATAGGCCGTAAATATAAAACACGGAGAACAGTGAAAATTACATCATGGTTGCAATAAATAAGTGTGCTACAATAAAGAGGTATAATTTAAAATAAAAAATATGAAAAATAAAATAAAAAAAATAGCAATAATTTTTACAGGAATAATATTTTTAGCCGGAAATGTTTTTGCCGCTGATTTAAAACAATTAGCAGAGCAACTGGTTAATTTAACCATTGCTCCCTATGAGCAAAAAGTTTATAAAGAAACAACAACGGGAACAAGGTTTAAGACTTGTAAAGAAGCCAAAGCTTGAAACGAAAAAATTACAGCTTTGCAAAAAGAAGGTGTTAGTATCAGGAAAGAGATGGAAAATAAAAGAGACAATGAGGTTTTAAAGGTGGAGAAATCAGAAAGATCTACTGCAATGGATGATTTTAATCAAAGAATTTTTCCAAGATTAAATAGATCCATTGCTTCTTTAAAAGAAGTTTCTCTTGATTATTATTGTAAAAAGAAAGAATCAGTTAAAATAAATAAGAATATAGATATTAAAAAAGAAGAATCTGTTAGATCTCCACAAATTAAAAAAAATTCAGCTGTAACTATTAAGGAAAAAGAAGTTAAAAACGAAAAACCTCGAAGTGGAAGAAATCCTCAAACTGGAAAGGAAATACATAAGTGTTCTGGTGTAGTTGGTGATGGAGTTGATAATGATTGTGATGGAGGACCAGACGAAATGAAAGTTGAAGCTCGCGAAAGAATGGGTATGGAAGCCAGAGAAAGAATGTCAGCACAAGCTAGACATGGTTTAGATAATTTGGAAAACCAAAATATGGGGCTTAGAGAAGGAAGTGAAGATCCAATTCCTGGAATCGATGTGATTATTGACAAAGATCCTTCGGCAATACCGGTACACTTTGATGGGAATGATTGTTTAGACTGTGGAGAAGAACCGGTAAGATTATCAGACAAAACAGCGGAAATTTTAGTAAAGGCTTTACCAAAAATTCAAAATCAAGGTTGAAAACTGGAACTAAAAAAAGTAGATATTGAAAAATATCCAAAGGGAAGTCAAGCACCTCATATTCCGGTTAAAAAAGTAGAAAAGAAATCCCTTTTCGGACTATTTGATGTTGAAGTGGAAGTGGAAGCTAAAATCACTCCGGAAGGAGAAATTACAGAGGTTGATGAACCTTGGTGAAGTATTTTTGCTTGATAGGGAAGGGTGAGAGATTAAACGAATATTTTTTTTGAAAAATATTCGTTTTTTTGTTTGATATAATAAATATTATGAAAAATAATAAAAATAAAACTTTTCATGTTAAAAAGTTTGATTTGTGAAACGAAGAAAAAAAGAAAATAAATGATAAAAATATTGAAAAAATTAAATTTAGTGAAAGAGAAATTTGATGAATTTCTGTTGATGTAAATATTGGCTATGAGGAGGATGGGAAAAACATGGCTTTTGAAAGACCGGTTTTAGTCTTGAAAAAGTTTAATAAAGAAATGGCTTTTGTTTTACCTATGACTTCAATAGAAAAGGATGGAAAATATTATTTTAATTTGAATAAAGATTCCTCGGTTATTTTATCCCAGGGGGGGCTGGTAAGTTCAAAAAGATTTTTAAGAAGAATTAGAAAAATAGGAAACAAAACTTTTGAAGAAATTAAAAATAGATTTTTTGGGATTTTGAAATAATTTTTATAAAAAAACGAAAACCCCCGAAGGGGTTTTCTCAAGTGCCTAGTGGCAATATATGACTGTATTCTATACTCATTTGGTGAAAAAGTCAAATTAAAATACCTGCGTTTAAGAATTAAGAATCAAGAAAAGAATAAGGCGGGAAATTTGTTCGCCTTGGCGAACAAATTTCCCGCTTTTTCTTTTGAGCTGTTATAATGATTTTATGAGAAAGGGTAGATTTTTTGTTTTGATTGTTTTTGTTGTTTCTGTTCTTTTGTTTTGATTTTGAAAAAATGATTTTAAACAAAATAAAGTCGTTCCGGAATTTGAAAGGAAGTTAGATGCTGTTGTTTTGTCAATTGATAGTGAAGCCAAAGATAAGGACAATTCCTTTTTTAAAAGCCACCAAAATTTAATTGAAGCTTTGCCGGAAAAAACAAAAATTTATCTTTTGGGGCAGAATAAAGACTTAAAAAAGTATCTTCAAGAATTTTCCGATAGAAAAATAATACCCCTTGAAATTGCAAAAATAAACTTTTGGATACAGGATAGTTTTGAGGTTTTGAATGGTGAGGAAATTTTGATTCCGGCTAAAAGATACCCGGTTTTTAATCCAAAACTTTCTTTTTCTATTTTAGAAAAAATCAGACCGAAAATCATAGAAACTCCTTTCTATTTTGAGGGTGGAAATATGACCATTGCTCGTCTGCCGAATAATCAAGTGGTTGTCTTTTTGGGTTTTGGATCTGTTTTAAAAACCATCAAAAATATGCCGGAAAACTTAAAAGAAGGTAAAAGTAAAAACGAGCTTATAAAAATAACAAAAAAGGAAATTGAGAATTTTTTTAAAAAATATGGTTTAAAGGTTATTTTTTTGGGTCAAGCCCATTATTGGTCGGAAAAGCCTTTTAGTTCGAAGAAGAGATTGGGAGTAATTAGGGTAGTAAAAGAGGGATATTATGCTAAA
>JALVSO010000077.1:6954-8312 GCA_027024305.1 Candidatus Parcubacteria bacterium
CTACAAGTTTCGGACAGGAAGATCAAATAATAAGTGATATAATTCTTAAAAATAATATTGATATTGAGATATTTACGCTTGATACCGGACGAATGTTCGAGGAAACATATAAAGTTTGGAATATCATAAATAAGAAATACGATAAAAAAATTACGGCATATTTTCCCGAAAAAAAGGAAGTTGAGAAATTTTTTAAAAAATATAATTTGAAAGTAATTTTTTTAGGGGCTAAAATTGAAAACAAAAAAATATTTCACATTGACCAAGCCATTTTATTTTTAGATAAAGATAAAGTTTTTTTAGCAAAATATGGGGGAGAGAAATTTTCGGAAGTCAAAGAGCAGTTAAACTCCTATAAAAAACAACTGCTAAATTTAGGTTATCAAATTTTGGAAATTCCATATACGGACAATGATATTTTAGAAAATAAATTTAGTTTAAATTCTATTGTTTTTCTAAATAACAAAAATCAAAAGGAAGTAATCTTTCCAATTTTTGAAGGAGAATATCAAAAAGGAAAAAGTGGAGAAAATATTTTAAAAGGTAAGGCAAAAATTTTTCAAGAAGAGTTAGAGAAATTAAATATAAAATCAAGGCCCATAATTGATAAAGCTTTTCATAAATTCAACGGCAGTTTTCATTGCGTTTCCAATGTTTTGGGATAGATACTTATTATTAAACTTAATAGTTCTTATTGATTTTAATAAAATTTTATTTATAATTGAACTATGAAAACACAAACAACAACCATATCGGCTCAAATTCCAAAAACTTTGGCGAAGAGGTTATCGGCTTTGGCCGAGGCTGAAAATAGAAGTAAATCTTACTATATAAAAGAGGCTTTAAATAATTTTTTGGATGAGAAAGTTGATGACATTAAAGATTATATTGAAACGGAAAAACGATACCGTGATTTTCTGGCTTCCGGAAAAAGCAGTTCCTTGGAAGAGATTGCCGATAGATATAATTTAAACTAAAATGGTAGGGAACAGGAAAATCTGAAAGATAGTTTTTGCCAAAAAGGCGGAAAAAGAATTTGCAAAATTAGATCAACAATCTCAAAAAGTTATCTATAAAGCCATTAAGACAAAACTGAAAAAAGACCCGGAAAAATATTTAAAAAGTCTAACTGGTGATAAAAAAGGATTTTATAAATTTAGAGTGGGTAATTATCGTTTAATTTGTTATAAAGACAATCAAAAAATTATCATTTTGATTTAGCCATTGTGGATATAAATTTACCTGTTATGAATGGTATTGAATTGTTTAAGAGATTAAAAACAGAATTGCCAGACTTAGAAGGAATTATTCTCACGGGGACAACTTCTTTTGAGAGTGCTGTTGAAGCAGTAAATATG
>JALVSO010000078.1 GCA_027024305.1 Candidatus Parcubacteria bacterium
AGCGCTCCCAGCGCTTTTGTGGCGCAAAAGCGCCACCTTTTGCCTCTTTGCGCGCCTTCGGCGCGCCGTGCTTCTGCGCTCTCCGAGCGCGAAGTTTCAATTTGCGGAGGTGAGAGGATTCGAACCTCTGGTACCTTTCGGTACGCCGGTTTTCAAGACCGGTACTTTCGACCACTCAGTCACACCTCCATTCAAAGCCGTCCCATTATAAATTAAAAACTTCTTTTTTTCAAGGAATAAAAAGCTTTTAAAAAAAAAGAATAGGTGCTATAATTTTTTCATGAATAATAGAATTTACTGAAAGGCGGAAGAGTTTAAATACAAGAAAAGGAGTCCGGATTGGTACTGAATTTTTTGAGCCGGCACCCTGCTAATCACCTTTTTAATCTACCATTTCTGAAAAGATTACATTTTTTCAACCCTAATCTTCATTTCGGCCATTGTTCTAACCATAGCCACCCTCAAAAAACCCCTGATTAAAACTTATTCCCTGGATAAAAAAAGCATTTATTTGGATGATGAGCAAAGGGAAATTCCTTTTTCGGAAATTCAGTCCTACAACATAGACCCGGCAAATATGAAAATCTTAATCAGAAGTAAGAACAAAATGGAAAGATTAATTCAAATCCCCTTTGAAGCCGGACAAAATATCTCAAAAATAGATAAATTTCTAAGCACCAAAATAAAAAAAGACCCCGACTTGAAAATTCCCTTTTTTGAATTGCTCTTGAGTTCTCTTTTGGAGCTCTAAAAAAGGAAAGAGCGCGGCCCGGCGGCCGCGCTCTTTTTCCCAAAATTACAATTCTCCGTCTCCCGCTTCCTCCACCGGTGAATTAACCGGCTGCGGTCGTTCAACAAGCGATCTCACTCCGGCTCCGTCACAAACTATAATTAATTCTCCATTGTTCTCTTGAAGGTAAAGCCTGACTCTTTCTCCCCGGTGAAATATGGGCTGGTCTTCCACCGAAACACCCTCTCCGTCAACAACACCACCTTGAGCAACAATCCGAATTTCACTTTCTAATAAATCACCCTTTAGAAGCTTTTCCACCCTCAGGTCGCTGTAGGTGTAAATCATGGTTTTCTCTTCGTTTCATCTGCTATCAACCCCGGTCACCAAAGCTTCTACCACATAATCAGCCCGTTTTTCCAAAGCAGCGAAATCAGAACACTCCGGGGAAAGCGCTCCTTCACCGCCGTTGAGTTTTACACTCACCTTCTCTTTCTCACTATTAACAACCTTGTGTTTATTTTCTTTTTCTTCGCTTCCATTATTGTTCTGCTCCCCGGAAATAAAGAATAAAATCCCCAAAATCACAAGAATGATTATTAGTGTTAAAAATAATTTTTTATTTTTCATACTACTTTATTCTAATACTTTGTTTTGAAAAGTCAACAAAATGATTAATCTTCCGGAAGGCCCGGAAACTTGTCTGGATATTGAGAGGGCGGCACCGCAGGTGCCGCCCCTTCTCTTATTTTATTTCTAGAAAGGGTTGTAGGCACCCCTGACTTCAAAATGCAAGTGGGACCCCGTGGATTTTCCCGTATTCCCCATTTTTCCTATTAACTGACCCTTTTTAACTTTCTCTCCTCTTCAAACCAGATTCTTTGACAGGTGGGCATACATGGTAATCACTCCGTTGGGGTGTTTTATTAAAATATGATTTCCATAACCACCGCCCCAACCGCCGGAGTAGGATTTGATGACCCTACCGTCGGCAGCCGCATAAATTTTTGTTCCAACCGGGCCACCCATATCTATGGCATTTCGATGGTGAATACCTTGGGTTCTAACCGTTCCCGGCGCCGGGTGAGTAAAGTAACCATAGTTGGTTTTGGTATATCTATAGCGACCGTTTTTTCTTTTGGGAACGGAAATTTTAGCCCCCTTGCCATAGGGCACCACACCATTTCAGTTGATATATCTGGAAATGTTACCATCGCCCTCCATAGCTATTTTTGACGGCCTTGAAATATAGCTGGCCTTTTTATTTGAAGAAGCTTTTTTAATTACCGCTTCACTTTTCTTGGAGGCTCCCGGCAAAAAAATTTTTTGCCCGATTTGCAGACCCTTTTCCGAAATTGTATTGAATTCTTTTATCTTTGAAATGGAAATATTATATTTCTTGGAAATCCCCGATAGGGTATCACCTTTTTTTATTTTATAGCTAATCCCCGAAGCCGGCAAAATGGTCAATTCCTGACCAACTTTTAAAAGATTATTTTTAATATTATTTTCCCAAATAATGGTATCTTTGGACACTCCGAATTTTTTGGCAATTCCCAAAACCGTATCCCCCTTTAAAACCGTGTAGTACCTGTTTTTTCTTTGAATTTCCTTCTGGCTATGTTTAATTTCCTTTGGCTCAACCAGAGGGGTTTTACTCACACTGAGAACTCCGTCCCCATAGGAAACCGGCGATGGCCCCCCCTTGTTTAATCGGAGCTTTTTGGTAAAAACGGGCTCGTTTAAAAGAGGAACGTTTTGAGAGTTGTGACCTTCCAAATGAGAGAAATTCCTTTTTATTTTTAAGGTGGCGGCCAGCCCGGCATCCGGAAAAAAGAAAAAGGGAAGAAGGGCAAGGGAACCCAACTTTAAAAAATATTCAATTTTAACAGTTTTCATCTGTTTAATAGACTGATTTTTTAAATATAAACCACCCGAGATGATTTATATTTCATTCTCCAAAATTTTATCAAGATTTACCGCTTAGGCAATGTCCTCTGTGGATAAAATTTGGACTAAAAAGCTTGCTTTCAATGAAAGATATGTTCCATTTCATGTTAAAATATGGCCCATGAATAAAAATAAGCGAAAATCTTTTTTTAAAATAAAGGTCAGCATCAAATCCTTTCTTTTCTTCATTGCCCTGGTGGGAGCTTTGGCTTTTTACTTTGGCTCTGTCTTTGCCGTTCCGGCCGGCGCCCAAAAAACCGATCTCTCCCTGATGTATAAAGTTTGAAATATTTTGGATAATGATTTTCTGGATGTCCACAGGGAAGAGAGGGAAAAAGAAATTACGGAAAAAGACCACCTCTGGGGCATCATTGCCGGATTAACCGCTTCCTATGACGATCCCTACACCGTTTTTTTGCCACCAAGCCAATCCAAGGATTTAAACGATGATATTTCCGGAGAATTTGGGGGCATCGGAGTGGAAATAGAAAACCGGGGAGGCTACCTGACCATCGTTTCTCCTCTGCCGGGCACTCCGGCCGACAGGGCCGGGCTGAAAGCCAAGGATATTATTGTGAAAATAGACGATAAGGATTCCATCAATATCTCCTCGGCCGAAGCAGCCAAGCATATTCGTGGAGAACCGGGAACCAAAGTCAAGTTAAGCATTGCCCGAAGAGGCAAGCCGGACCTGATGGAAGTGGAAGTGGAAAGAGCCGTCATCAAAATTCCAACCATAAAGACTTACAAAAAAGACGGGGTCTTTGTTATTAAACTTTATTCTTTCACTGAAAAATCACCGGAGCTGTTTTTAAATGCCGTGAAAGAATTTTCCGAAAGCGGCTATGACAAACTGATCATTGACCTGCGAGGAAATCCCGGAGGACATCTTTTCGCTGCCGTTTATATCGCCGGACTCTTTTTACCGGAAGGGGAAGTGATTGTCACCGAAGATTATGGCAACAAAAGAGAAAAAGATATTCTTCGCTCCGGGGAATATCATGAAAGCAACGGTAGCATAAATATTTTCACCGATAGGGTTAAAATCGCCGTTTTAATTGACGGCGGATCCGCCTCGGCTTCAGAAATTTTGGCCGGAGCTCTCCACGACAACAACCGAGCGGTTCTGATGGGGACCAACAGTTATGGAAAGGGAACCGTTCAAGAATTAAAAGAAATCGGGGAGGGGGCCTCTTTGAAGTACACCATTGCCAAATTTATTCTGCCCGGCGGTGATTGAATTAGCCAGAAGGGTATCCCCGTTGATATCAAAGTGGACATATCGGAAGAAGAAATTAAAAAAGCCCGTGAGTCCGGTTCTTTCTCCGATGAAATTGATCCTCAACTTTTGAGAGCCATTAAAAAAATGCAGGCTTTCAAGAGCCAAGATGATATTTTAAAGGTCATTGAAGAAAAAAGAGAAGAAAGAAGAAAAAAAGCGGAAAAAGAAAGGGAAGAAAAAATTAAAAAGATATTAGATAAAGAATAAAAAATATGAAAATTTTACTGTTAAAAGATGTTAGAAAGGTCGGTCAAAAAGGTCAGATTGTGGAAGTGGCCGAGGGCTATGGGAGAAATTTCTTGATTAAAACCGGGGCCGGGAAGCTGGCCACCGCCTCAATTTTAAAAAATCAAGAAAAAAACCTGGACCAAAAAGAAAAAAGTCGAGAGGAAAAAATCAAAAAAGAATTAGAGCTTTTGGGACAAATCAATAAGAAAACTTTTATTCTGAAAGCTAAAGTTTCGGAAAAAGGACATCTCTTTGGAGCCATTCATAAAAAAGACATCGCCGAGGTTGTGGGGGTGCCGGAAGAAGCAATCAGTTTGGATAAAGATATCAAAGAAGTTGGAGAGCATAATTTAAATGTCAGATTGGGCGGCAAAAAAGGAAAGGTTATTTTAAAAGTGGAAGCTCTCTAATTTTGAACGTTCTTAGAACGTACCGAGGTGTGCCATACGGAAGGAGCGACGCCTGCAGCGTCGCTCCTCTTTCTTTTTCATTTCTAATGCCATTTCCAAAAATCTGACGCGTTCGGTGCCAACTTTTCACAACTTATACCATTTCCAATGTTTGGACGGCACCTGCGGCGCCGTCCTTCTTGTAACTTGCACCTTGTTTCTTGCAACTTGAACTGGCTTGCAACTTACCCCTTGCGACTTATAACTTGCAATAACTATCTGCGGTCACATTGTGACAGGTTGCGTGGTTGCGTGGTTGCGTCGTTGTGTGATTGCGTAGTTTTCGTTGCGTGGTTGCGTGGTTTTCGTTGTGTGATTGCGTCGTTGCGTGGCTGTGTGGTTTTCCGCGTTCTTCCGCGTCACTTCTGCGACCGTCTGCGGTTTCCATATTGTTTCACAATATGGAAACAAAAAAAAAGCAGGCGACAACCAATCGCCTGCAAATAGTTAAACCATTATGAGTTTATCTCTGAGAGAACTTGAAATGCCTCCCAAATTTTTTTCGCTTCCTCAACTGGTATGAGGTACTCAAAGTTCCCATATGGGGTATTTTCAAACCCCAATCTTTCAGACCACATGAGTCTAAACCGAGTATCATCTTCGTTATAATAGAGAAGGTGTTTTACCTCCTCTTCTTTCAAGTATCCCAAGAGTTGTGTGCGAAAAAACTTCCGCACGCTTTCTCGACAATTCTCATACCCAACTGGGAGCTCCCAGTCGGGCATTACAATCTGGTGTTGGCTTGTGCACCCCTTACAACCACATGTTGGAATGAATTTTTCCTCAAGAACAGGAGTGGACTCTTTCCACGGTCTCTTCCCATCCCTGAGTTTATTCAACAACACTCCAATGCCTGACTCTACAGCCAGGAACAGACCGGTCTTTTCAATCTCAAGAATCTTCATTTCCTTTCTCCCGCCCCGTTTAGGGGCATCTGTTTTAAAGATCACGATGGAGACCCTCTCCATCAATCTGGCCATATTATGCAACAGAAAGGTTATTTTTTACATAGACTTTCCTGTTTTTTGTAAAAAACTTTGTTTTTTTGGAAAGAATGTGTTAAATTAAGAATATGTTAAGTCAATTAGATAAAAAAATACTCTATGCTCTGGATGAAGATGGAAGGAAAAGCCTCTCCCAAATAGCCAAGGAGATAAATTCCACGCCCCAGATAGTTAAATACCATCTGGAAAAACTTTTTGAAAAAAAGATTATTAAAAATTTTTGGGCCTTTATTGATTACAACCGCCTGGGCTATGATTATTTTTGAGGTTACTGAATTTCCTTTCACGGAGCCGACAAAGGAAAAAGGGAAGAGGTTTTTACCTATCTAAAAAAACACAAAAACTTTCCCATTGTTTTTAGAACCGATGGCTATGCCGATATGATGATTGCCATCATCGCCAAGGACCTTTTTGAACACAACAATCTTTTAAAAGAATTTTTGGAAAAATTTGATGGCTTTTTAAGAATTAAAGAAACTTCGGTGGGAGTGGCCTTTCGAAAGTTTCGTCGGGGTTATCTGGTGGATCAAAAAGACGAGGTAAGGGTTTCCGAATCCGGAACCCAAACCGAAGAAGTTTTTAAAATTAAAGAAATTGACTCGAAAATCATTTCCCTCACTCAAATAAACGGAAGAATTAAATATACGGAAATTGCTGAAATTTTAAATATTGAGCCGAGCCAGGCCCGTCGTCACTATGAAAAATTGGTCAAGAATAATGTCATTAAAAAAGTGACCTATACTCTAAACCCCAAGGAAGCCGGCATTAAGGTTTACCGGCTTTTGGTTCAGGTTTATCCCGACAAAGAGTTAAATGAAAGTTTTTTCAATTTCTGCCGAGAGCATCCGAATATTATCAATTATGTTTATACCATCGGAAATTTTCAAGCCCTCCTTGATGTGGAAGTTTCCGGCCGTGAGGAATTGCGAGATATTATTCAAAAAATTCAACATAATTTCCCGCAGATAATCGGAGAAATCGCCACCAATGAGATTTATAAAATTGAGAAGTTTTCCCAAATGGCCATTGAACATCCGGAACTGGAAGAAAGGATTTCAAAGTCGCCTTGAAAGTTGGTTTAAGGGTACTATCATAATCCTACCACCATCCTGCACCTCGCGCGATAACACCGAGGTCTTGCCTCGGTGTTGGCATGCCAGAGGTAGCTAAGGTACGTCCTTAGAACGTTCAGAATATTATGTTTTATTTTTTTCTTTGATGTATTTTCCCATCTTATATCAAAAAATTTTCTTTTGCTGAAAGAGGGATTTTTTACTCTGCTTGGCCTCGCCGAAAAATTGCCAAATATCTCTTTCGGGGACCTGCTTAAACATTCCGATATAGTAAGAAAAAGAGCCGTAGCCGTAGCGAGCCTTTTCTCCAAAATAATTCCTGATGGTATCAACCATTTCCTGCACGGGATTATTATATTTCTTTTCTTTCTTCAAAGTTTTGGATGAAAGAATTTCCGAGATGTCGGCCATTCCTTTTTTGGAATTTTCTTCCGCCGATATTTTCTTTTCGTTTTTCTTCAAAGGTTTTGGAAAAAAGTTTTTGATATGTTCATTGGAACTTTTTTGGGCCGAAGCCGGCTCTTTAAGATATTTTTTAATTTCGGCCAGATCAAAAAAATCAATAACAGCCCCCTCGGCCCAGGGGCCGGTTTTGGAAAGTTTTAATTTTTTAATCTCCATCCGCCCCATTCTGATTTCTTCTTTATAATCGGAAGCCGGCTCCGATTTTAAAATTATGGCCGGAGATTTTTTATTACCGTCAATAATCTCAATCATCATTCCGGGAGTAAAATTTTGAGAAGAGTAAAATTTTAAAAATTTTCTCTCTTTTAAGATTTCCCGAACGGATCTTTTGGTTAAAATAGTCAAAATGTGCATGGGGAGATTATAACACTTTTAAGATAAGTTTTTAAAAAACCGGATGTTACACTTGTAAACAGGTGTTCACAAGTGTAACAAACTGAAATAATGTGGATTTTTATTTGTTATCTTATAAACTATTGCAAAAAATAAAAAATATATTATGATATGCGAGACTGGAAAAGCCGGAAGAGCGCGGTAGTTTAAACAAAGATATAGGATAAGTAATAAATGATAAAATAAAGGTAAGCTACCTTAGCTCAGTTGGGAAAATTGAAAACTGCTTTTCAATTTTCGCGGTCCCGAGCTTGCGAGGGATTAGCCGTTGTCGAGCTTGCGAGACAGGTCAAAGTTGGAAGAGTGCAGCCATATAATCCAAGATGGTCTTAAAAAAAATTAATGGTTTAATTTAAATTATCATAATTTTCCATGAAGTCCGACCGGTCGGCAACGAAACGCCGAAAAACCCGACAGGTCGGACTTCTAAAGCTACCTTAGCTCAGTTGGGAAAATTGAAAACTGCTTTTCAATTTTCGCGGTCCCGAGCTTGCGAGGGATTGGCCGTTGTCGAGTTTACGAGACAGACCAAAGCCGGAAGAGAGCGGTAGTTTAAACAAAGATATAGGATAAGTAATAAATGATAAAATAAAGATAAGCTACCTTAGCTCAGTAGGTAGAGCGCAGCCATGGTAAGGCTGAGGTCTGCGGTTCAATCCCGCAA
>JALVSO010000079.1:0-1490 GCA_027024305.1 Candidatus Parcubacteria bacterium
ACGGAAAAATGGGCGGTTTTGTTACGAACCGTATGGTTCGTTCCGATTTTTTGGATAAAAGACTTCAATTCTGAAAAAGAGCCGTCTTTTGCCAAAAAATCGGCTTGTTTCGTGTCCAAAATCCAACTCCGCAATGGTTCGACCCAATTATTTCTCCCTTTTTCAAAATCTTTCATTTTTTCTTTCAAAGCAAGGGTGGCGCGCATAATTTTATCTTTTTGTTTGAGATAAATTTCTTTCGGAATATCTCCGTCAAGATAACTTTCAATCAATCTTTCCAAGCGCGCCTCGCTTGCTTTGGTTTTTTCAGAAAGATTTTGAATTTCGCTTTGCGAGTCTCCCTTTTCTTCTTTTTCCCATTTGTCCACCTGCTTCAACATCCAGTCAGTATATCGCTCGCAAAGCGAAATTGTTTGAAGCCGTTTTCTCAATTGCTCGGCAAAGTCTTTTTCCTGCACATATCCTTGCGAGCATGTGCCTTTCTTTTTACTGCAACGATAGTAGCGATACACTCCGCCATTTCCTTTGGCAAATTGCGCGGTGATCATGCTCGCACACTCGCCACAACGAAAAAGACCTGTAAACGGAAAATCATACTTCTTTCTTTTCTTTCCGCTGGGTTTTTCTTTATCTTTCAAAACTCTTTGGACGGCTTCAAACAATGAGGGAGAAATAATTGGCTCAAAGTTTCCTTCAAACCATTCTCCGCGATGTTTGATAAAACCAAGATATGCTCTGTTTGTGAGAATGCGTTTGATGGAAACTTTGGCAAGTGGCGTTCCGTTGCGAGACACCACGCCCAAGTCCGCCAAAAACTGCGCCAGTGAAACATAAGTGTGCTTGCCTGTTGCGTATTCCTCAAAAGCGCGCTTAACGATTTTTGCATTTACTGGGTGCGGTTCAATATTTCGTATTTTCGGATTGTTTACATAACCAAAAGGAGCAAGATTTAACCACTCGCCACGGCGGAGTTTTTGGCGGACGCCTCTTTTGATATTTTCGCTTAAATTATCACTGTAATATTTAGATTGTCCGAACGCCACTTGCAACATAAAGAGTCCTTGCGGAGTTGGCTCAAACCAAAATGTCGAAAAGCGCAAAGACACAATTTTCTTTTGATCTACTGCGTAAATTATTCTGCCACCGTCCACGCTATTGCGAGCAAGTCTATCGGGGTGCCACGCCAACACGCCAACATTGCCCATTTTTTCAATTTTATCCATCATTTCATTAAATACAGGTCGCCCCGGTGTCTTTGCGCTTTTTGACTCTTGAAATTCCTCAATGATTTCAAGATTTTCTTTGCGCGCATATTCTCGCAATTCAAAAAGTTGCGCTTCAATAGACATCACTTGTCTGTCGTCTTCTTCTGTTGATTTGCGAGCGTAAAGAAAATATTTTGGTTTGTTCATAATTTTTTCCTTAAATTAAATTGATTTGTAAAAATTATTTTTGGACACGAAACAAGACAAAACCGCCCATTTTTCCGT
>JALVSO010000079.1:1500-8130 GCA_027024305.1 Candidatus Parcubacteria bacterium
GCGCAAAAGCGCCACCTTTTGCCTCTTTGCGCGCCTTCGGCGCGCCGTGCTTCTGCGCTCTCCGAGCGCGAAGTTTCAATTTGCGGAGGTGAGAGGATTTTCGACCCAGCACCACTTTTGTGGGAATAAGAAGTTTTAAAATTTTAGTCTGTGAAATCACAAAGAGTTCAGTTTCAACTAAATATTTTTTCAAAAGTGGTGCTGGGGAAAAATGCCTATCTGAGTCGTCCCTGAGGCCTTACTTTTATTCCGAATACTTGGAGGAATAAAAGCCTGAAAAAGAGCGGGGCTATGTCGAGCACCACTTTTGCAAGAATAAAAAGTTTTATAATTTCAATTAAGTGTATCAAAAAAAGTTAAAGTCCCACTTGAATATTTTTTCAAAAGTGGTGCTCGGCCAAAATGGTTTACTGTTCCGGTCTTTTTTTGCGCTTGCAAAGTTTTTTAATGGAGTTAAAATTGAAGCAGGGTAAGGAATAAATATTACCCGACCATCCACCAGGTTCATCTTTTAAGGAATGACTGTTGGAGGTTTATCAAAAGTAAAAGAAAATACAATATGAAAAAAAATTTAATGATATTGGGTGGTGCCATTATTCTTTTAATCATCTTATCCGCGGCTTTCTCTTCCAGGTCCGGAAGTGGAACTTTTGTGAGTGATTTATCACCGGATAGGGGAATTAAATGTACCAAAATAATTGCCGAAGGGGATGCCGGAAGCAGTGAGGGAGTGATGTATATTTATAAAGATAGGGTTCGCTATGATTCGGTTATGAAGCATCAACAGCTGGGAAAGAGAGATATGCATGTTATAGTGACTAAAGACAAAAGCTACGCCTGGGGCTCAGCCTTTTCCGTTCCCGGCCTAATCGAGGGTGGTCTGATTTTTGACAATGACAGTGGGGAGGGGCCGGACTTGCCTGAACTTAAAGATATTGAAAAAATGAAGAGAGATGGTTTTGAAATTCCGGGAATGGATTGTCAGCCTTGGAATCCCGATGAAGAAATTTTAACCCCACCAAAGGATATAAAATTCTCTTCCCAGGAAGATATGATGCAAAATATGATGAAGGGGCTGGTTCCCGGTTCCATGAATTTCGGTAATCCCGTTCCTATGGACAATTGCAACTTCTGTAAAAACATTCCGGATGAAAAACAAAGGCAGGAGTGCCAAAAGAGTTGTAGGGATGAAGAGGATGATGGTTCTGAATAAGAAAAACGGGCTGCGCCCGTTTTTCCATTGTACAAAAAGGCAACCGCTTTCCAAGAATCTTTTTCCCTCGGATGCCAATGCTTTTTATGGTAGAATAAAACCGTTGATGCGAAACAGCTTTTGTGAGCTGAGAGAAAGTAAGCATCACTTTCTGTGGGAATAATTAAATAAAATCATAACTCTTCATGGTTTCACAAATGGAAATTTTAAAACTTTTACTCATCTTCCTGCAAAAGTGATAACACCTTGACAAAACAGATTATAAAGTTGTATAATATATAAAAATGAAAAAAGAATTTAATCAAAAAGAATTGGACGAATTTTTAAAAAATATTAAAGAATTTGGTTCCGATTTGGGTAGAATTATTGACGGTTTGGATATCCCGGACGAAATGAAAGCCATTCTGGCTCAAAAAGCCGTAGAGCTGATTGACAAGCCGGAAGAACTGGAAGCCTACGCCAGGGATTTGTTGATAGTCTACCTGGATGAAAAAGTTATAGAAATGGATCCGGAATATCAAAAAGAACTTGAAAGGATTGACCGAGAAACCGAGGAGGAGATTAATAAGATTTTAAATGAGTAAATATGAGCGAATATCCACCAAAAGATAAAAAAAATTGACGAGAAGGGCGCGCCAGATCCCGAGAGGCTATAACTAAAGAGGAAGAAAAAGCTATTCAAGAAAAATGGGGATTTGGTCAAAGAACTAATAAGTCAGTTGATGATGTTAAGTCTAGTGATTTTTCTTTAATTAGAAAAAAAGATGGAAGTGAAAGCCGTAAGGTTTTAAGCGGGGCTGTAAAAAACTCACATTTAGAAAGTGGAAGAAAAGATGGTATCTATTTGGATGCCATAAATAGGAATGATATAGGTCAGAAAATTGATGAAGTTGGAATGGTTGAAAAAAAAGTTGGTTTATTGATGGATCCGAATAGTTCAGATGAAGAATTTGAAAAAGAGATTAAAGATAGGAAAAGACGAAATGCTGCAGAGATTGAGGCCAGAGAGGAACAAAATGTAAGAAATAAAGAAAGGCTTAAGAAATGGGAGGAAAAAAAGAAAAAAGCAAATGGTAATTATTTAAGTCAAGAAAATACCGAAAATGAACAAAGAAAAAAGAAAGAGAGTTTTCTTTGAGGCCTTGCCAAGGGAGCAGCTAAGAGGTTAAGCGGAGCGGAAGCTTTTTTCTCTTGAAGGGATTGAAATAAAGCAAGAAAAGAATTAAAGGAAGAAAAAATCGAATATGACGAGCGAGAAAGGTTGGAGGGTTATAAGTTAAACAGAACTAGAGATAAGTTGTTTGCTTTGAGAGAAAAGTTAAAAAGCGATGATATATCAGATGAGGAAAAAGTTAAAATTAGGGAAAAACTAGAAAAGATTAAGAACATAAGAGATAAAAGAAAAGAAAAAATTGAAGTAGTCAAAAATGAAGCGGCGGAAAAACTTACAAAGTTAAGTAAAGAAAGAAAGATGAAACTCTATGAAGCCGCTCTTGAATCCCTAAAATTTGGAGGATTTATTTCCGGAGCTTTGCTAAGTGCCGGTTGGGCAACCGGAGCTGGAGCAACGGCAGCCGTGGGTGTCGGTGGGGCCAGAACTCTTTCTATGGTTTTAAATCCTTTTGTTAAGTCAAAATTGGAAAGCGGTTCTTTTGTTAAAGATGTTAAAAAGAGTTTAGAGGAAGGTTTGGATAAAACGGCATCATTTTTCAAGCCGGGAATTTCATGAAAAGAAAGAGGTGCTCTTCTGGGCGGTGGAGCCATGAATCTATTTTCTCTTTGGGCCACTGCAAGGGGGATGGATAGATATTTCGGAACAGATATTGGTGGCTTTGTAAAAGAAGAGGTTGGAGGAGCTCTGTCTGGAGTAAAAAATTGATTCTCTTCTCTCTTTAAAGAAACACCCGTTGATGCCGATTATGAAGCGGTACACGGTCTTGATAGGGATCCGGAATTAGTTGCCGATGCCGGCAATGATTTATCCAGTCATTCTGTTGATTATTATCCAGATAATGCCAATGGTGATTTTGATCCGGGATTGAATGAAGATGCAAGACCGGATTATATAGAAAATAATTTACAGAAAAACCTAGATGCTCTAAATGATTTTGGAGTTAAAATTGAGAATTTGGAAGTAGAGGTTCCCAAAGGGCAAGGAGCCATTAAAACCTTTGAACTTTTAAGAGAAAAGTTGGAGGAGCAATATGGAGATGGTCCAAAACCTCTTTTGGTTCAAAAGCTTTTGGAAATGGATGGAGAAGAGTTAGCCAAAAAATATGGTTTCTATAATCCAAACTCGCCCACTGAATCAGCTCTTTTGCATGAGGGGGATTCATTTAGAATTTCTGAAAGAGGTTTGGAATATGTCCATGCCGATGGAACAGTCACACTTTTAGAGGACGGAAAAGATTTCAGTTCTCCCGAAAGTCATTTTGGTGAAAGAGAAAATGAAAAGATGTTTGACTCCAATATTCATGATATCGCTTCAGAAAGAGCCGGTGTTACTGATGGTGTAGATCAAGGTAGTCATACAATAGCAGAATACGTCGCTGATTATCCCGATGCTCCGGGAGAGAGCATTGCTTCTGAAAACAAAGTTTCGGCAAGTGAACAAGCTTTTAGTGGAAGTGTTGAAGAGATTTTAAATATGGGAAATAGGGTGAACGCATTAAATATTGGCAACCATCTAGCGGATTTATATGAAGAAGGGGCGCTGGGATATGATGAGGTCGCTAGACTTAACAATGCTTTTCAAAAATCATTAAGTAAAGAAAATCTTAGAATTTTAAATTCTTGGAGTGGGCCTTATGATATAGATCTAACCTTAGATGAATTTAGAAAAATAGTTAAAGAAGTTGCAGATATTGATATTAGTGATTCTGATATTTCTAAATATTACAGTTCATCACGAGGTCTGGATTTATCTGAAGAATCTATAAATAGAATTTTTGATCTCTATGTTCGTAATCCTGAGACTTTGGACAAAAAAGTGATTTTAGATGAAATTTTCGGAAAAGGTCAGTTGGCAGATGAAGTTTTGAGGACAGAAGCGTCACGGGAAAGCATTGATCCTGAAGCAGGCAATTCCGAACTTCCCGGCCAGGCTAAAGCAGAGTTTGTTTCTGAAAATTACCATGGTTCCGGCTATGACTTAATAAAAACCACCCTTTCAGACGGTAGTGTAAAATATGCAATTTATGGACCATCTTTTGTGGAGGACATTGCTGCGAAAAATAATATGTCCGTCGATGAATTAAGAAAATTGGCGAGTGACTCTAATATGTCATTGGTGAAATTGATAGAAGAGGGAAGAATTAAGGGGGAGGAGCTTCCATCGTTTGATACCTTGGAAGATGCTCAAAAAGCTTTAAACGAAAGAATTACCGAAAGAAATTTAAGAAATTTTGAAGGTTTAGAGGAGGATATTTAGACCGGGTAGAAAAAGAAAAAGTCAAGCTGAAAAGCTTGACTTTTTCTTATAAAGTGGTAAAATTACCTCAGAAAAAGGTTGAAAGTCAAAAACTTTCTCTTTGAAAATAAAATAGGGGTTGTCTGAACCGAACAAAATGTTTTTTAGAGGGCGGCGAGCTTCGCTCGCCGCCACCACCCAAACCTAAAAAACATCTTGTTCGGTTCAGGTGTTAACTTGCAAGGATACTTGATGTGGTCCGAACAAATTTTTTTTAATTTTTTGAGGGCTGGAATGAGCTCTGCTTATTCCGGCCCGGGAGAAGATCATGGTCAAAAAAAAATTTTTTTTGGCGGTCCTTGTGGCCGCCGTCACTCTTTTGGCGCAGGGATGCGCCGACCAATCGGCTCTGAGCCGCTACGCCGACGCCGGCGTGGCGGCTCAGGTGAATAGCGCCGCAGGGATTGCGGCGATTAAAGAGGGTGAGGCCGCCGACCTTGCCCTCAAGAACCGTGCGGTCCTTGAGGCCGAGTGTCAGGCCCTGGGCCACCGGGAGTGCTTGGCACTCCTGAAGTCCCAGAAGAGGGCCTCCGAGCTCCGCAGTCGTAACGCGGAGCTTGCCGAGGCCATCCGGGCGGCCTACGCCCGGAGGGCCTTGGAGGAGGCTATTCCCCCCAAGGAAAAGGGGGAGTAAAAACGTGGAGGCAAGACAGGGAAGTCTTGCCTCCGCAACCCCATTGTTCTTTAAAAAAGGTTAAAACAATTTTCTTTGGTAAAGAAAATTTTGTTTATCAGGGTTTCAAAATGGTTTTTTGAAACTCTGTAGACAAAGTTCTTTGAAATACCTCTTAAATACTCTAAGCCGGCAATTTGTTTTTGAAAGAAGTCGTGACAAGTTTTAAGTTGCAAGAGGTAAGTTGCAAGAAAGATGGCGACCTTCGGTCGCCGTTAGGACAACCACCTTCGGTGGTTGTCCGACTTGCAACTTGACCCTTATTCTTCTTGCAACTTGAACCGACTTCGTGAAAAATATGGATTGCTTCGTCGCAAGCTCCTCGCAATGACAGCGACCTTCGGTCGCTGTCAAGACAGCCGCCCGGGGTGGCTGTCATTGCGAGCTGCTTGAAGCGAATGCGGAAAGTGGCGTGGCAATCCATGCACTTGTTCGTTATTGCGAGCAAAATAAATATGAAGCGAAGCAATCCAGTAAATTCAAAACCAAATTGCCGGTTTAGAGTCAAACAGCTGATGGCTTTAGCCGGTATTTTTTTTTAACTTCAAAAAGGCGGTGAGCTTCGCTCGCCGCCAAGGGCCGAAAGGAGGGCCCAAAAATGAAAAAACTGATTAACGCCATTTTGGCGGTGCTGGCCCTTTGGGTCAGCACTGCCACCGCCGACGACGGCGTTGCCGTCGTTCGGCAGTTTATCGGCAGTTACACCGGGGTTTCCCCGGTGGTAACTGCCGCCGGGAAGAGTGATTTCCTGGTGGCCGCTTGCGGTCACCGGGAAAAAATCACTTTTACCCCGGCCACCCGGGGGCGCATGGCACAAGCCATGCGCAACCCCCGCTCGGGGGCCCGCCTGGGGACTATTTGTCCCAATCAGGCGGCGGCGGTCACCCGCCTAATCTCCGCCTGCTTGGCGGAGAAAAAGGCGGCAGCCGCTCCCGCTCCCGCCCCGGGGGTTCTGTCTCGCTGGTCCCGGGAGGAGGCCGCCCGGAGTCAGGCCATCCTGGCTGCTCGGGTAGACCCGGTGTCCTCCCCGGTTCTCGGGGAGACCAGATTGAGGGTCTCCCGAAACCATGCCTGGGGGCAGGTCGGCGCCGCCTTCGTCGGTGGTGCCTGGGGTGCGGCAGCTGCCCATCTCCGCCGTTCGGACAGGTATTCCCTGTCCGCGGTGGCTACGGGGGGTGCCGCCACCTCTACCTCCACTGCCACCGGCGGAGCCGGGGGGAATGGTTACGGTGGCAACACCGTAATCAACCCCCCCTCCCCCGGAGGGCGTAAGCC